>CADBRB010000016.1 GCA_902796955.1 uncultured Ruminococcus sp. | reverse complement strand
GTCATTTATGTCGATATTTCCGTCGCCTGTTAAATCGTAGTCAGGCTCAACCGGAACTTCTCCTTCAACAAGCTTGTAAATGCAAAGTCCGAAGTATTCTTCGGAATCCGCTTTTACATTTGATATTGCATATGCGTTGAACATATTGTATGTACCTGTTCTGTACACAGGGCCTCTGTTGTTTGAATTGTAAATCTTGAACAAATCTTCATTGGTTACCGTATTGGTATAAGCGTCAATAGCGTATTTGCCGGCAGTTGAACTTATATTTATAGTTGTGCTGTTGGCATTAAAAATATATGTTCCTTCTGCTTCATTGCTCTCAAATGTATACTTATACTTATCTGCCGCTGTTTCGTCAATGCCGAATACCCAAACCGCCGTAGGCTCAACATTTGTAATATAGTCGCCGTCTACGGTTACTTCTGAGCCTATGAACTTATTATCTGACTTTTCGGAATCAAACGCAACGTTGCCATATGCAAGTACAATCTTGTCACCGGCATTAAGTGTGGAAATATCCGTTACCTTTTGGAATGTTCCGCTGAATGCCGCAGCAGCTTCAAATGTTTTAGAGCCTGTTATTTCGGTACAGCCTTCTGCCGTTGCCATAACATATATGGTAAACGGGAATGCTTCGCTTCCGGTTACGGTGTAGCTGTCGCCGGCTACCCACTCGGCCTCTTCGCTGAATTTATAGCTGTATGTGATAAGGTCTGTGCTTACTATAGGTGTGTTTACACTGAATCTCAGCACGTCGCCGGCCTTAACCTTGCCAACAACCTTATTATCTCTTATAGCCTTAATGTCAACATATTTGCCTACCGGCTGAGGAGGAAGCTCTTCAAAGCTTACAACTGCCGTATAGTTTTGATTTATTCCTTCAATTCTGTATGAGGCTGTGTCGGCTGTTGTAACAGTGCCGTCAGCCGCAGTAATTGTCCATTGTGCAACCTGATAGCCCTCTGCCGGGGTAGCTGTTACGGTATAGTTGGAGCCTGCAAATACTGTTGCGCCCTCATTTACAGTACCGAGTGCCTCCTGACCCTCAGCAACGCTTACAGTAACAGTGTACTGTTCATCGCCAAATGTGAGGTTCGGGTTGTACTTATAGATGTAAACACCAAAGTATTCTTTGCTGTTTGTAGCGTTTGTAAGGTTTGACTTGGCATATGCCGCAAATTTATTGGTTGTGCCTGTTCTGTAAACAATACTTCTGCCCGACGCAACGGAGATTTCAAAGAGTTCTTCGCTTGTAAACGGAGCGGTATATGTGTTTACGGCAAACTTATTATTTGCGCTCAGTGAAGATACAAGCTTAAAGTTTGTGCTTGTATCATATGTGAGATAGTTTGTACCGTCGGGAGCTAAGAAGCTGTATTTATAGGAATCAGCCGCTTCGTCATCTACGGCTACCGTCCATATGGCTGAGGTATCAACATTGGCAATGTAGTCGCCTCTGTGTTCAACATCCAAGCCTACTGTTTTACCTGATGAGAACGTGCTGTCCATCATCTTATCGTTGTATACGAATATGATTTGGTCGCCTGCGGCAAGTGTCGCTGCGTCTGTTACCTTTTCAAATGCGCCTGTTGAAACTGTGTCGCCTTTTACATTTACAGCCTTTGCTGTTTTGGCAGCTGTAGCCTTTGCGTAAAGTACATATGCGTCAAGCAGGTTTACGCTTCCGTCACCGTTTACATCTGCGTATGTCGGTGCAACTGCAACCTTGCCTGTAAGGCAGTCAAGCAGATATGTAACGTCTGCGATTGTCAAATCATTATCACTGTTGAAGTCATACTTGTTTACAAAGTAAACCTCAATTTCGGTATCTCCGCTGATGGTGAAGGTTACGTCTGATGTTTCGTATTTTTTGCCGTTTATCATCATATAGCTGAATGTATAATCCTCAGCAGGTAATGCTGAAACAGCAACTTCATTGCCATCTGTAACGGAAATAATATCATTGGCAGCATTACCGTTGATAAGAACAGTACCCTGTCCGCCGTTTACGGTTGCGAGTATTTCAGCAGTTACTTCACTGAATTGAACCATAACCTCTGTGTCCTCGCTCAAAGTGAATGTATAAGAATCAGTTTCGGGGTAAGCATCGCCTACTAACCAAGACTCAAGCTTATAGCCTGTATCCGGAGTGACTGAAAGTGTTACCTCAGAGAATTTGTTTATACTAATTGTATCACCGTTTGAATAGCTCTGACCGTTGTAGTTTACCGTACCGTTGCCGTATACAGTGATGCTTACTGTAAATTTTTCGTCTGAAGGCGTTGTGCTCTCGTCAAGCTTAAAGAGAGTCAGGTAATAATAGTCGCCTGTTGCTGTAACATTGGTTGTTGAATATCCGCCGAACTTGTTGGTTGTGCCTGCTCTGTAGATGATACCTCTTGTTGTAGCGGCCTTTGATATAATCTTGTATACATCATTTTCGTATGTAACAGAGTAATCGTATGCATTGTTGTCATGAGCAAGGTTTGTTGACGAGCCGCCATACTTGATGTACTGCTCCTTGGTTGTATCATAGACGCTGTAGCCGTTGGCTGTAGCGGCTATTTCAAATACCATTTCATCGGTTGCATCCTGTACTGTACCGTCTGTAACGGTGATTTCCTGCGATGAGAACTTGCCGCTTGTCAGTGTATCGCCCAGCATAGCGTAGTATTTGCCGTCTACAAGAGCCGCAAGTATGTACTTGCCGTCTGTAAGTGTGGCATCTGTGCAGAGCTTGTATTCGCCGGAAGCGTCTTCGCCGGTAACTTTTTCCTGATATGTAAAAGATACAACATCGCCATCATCGTAGCCGTCTGCTGTTGCATAAGCATAAACGGTGAGCGGGAATGTAGTTGCAACTATTGCACCGTTTGAATATGTGCTGTAATTAACTCCGTCATAGCTGTAATGAATCGTAGAGTTAGGTGTAGAACAGCTAAGATAAACGGTTGTACCGTTTTCAATCTTACCGCTTGCCGGATAAGCCGTAACTGCCGCAACCTTTTGCGGTAACGGTTTAAACTCTGCGGTAATGGTGATATCGCTGTTTACTGTGGTTGTGTATGATGTGCCGCTAATAGAATCGCCGTTGTTATCAAGCCATGCGTTGAGCTGATAGCCGTTATCTGCAACTGCGGTGAGTGTAACTGTAGTACCCTCGTCTACGGTTATCTTTTGGCCGTTTGAGTAGCTGTTGCCGTTGTAGCCTATAGTGCCGTTGCCGGTTATGTCAAGCGTGATATCATACTGGGTTACAGGCTCCGGAAGATCTTCTTTAGCCGTATACTTATAAAGTGCAGGCAGCTTGTAGTTTGCGCCTACATTGCCAACAGCATACGGACCGAACTGCATACCTGTAACATTGAGTATAATGGCTCTTGTGGATGCGGTTGAAAGTATAACCTTATACATACCGCCGCTGTATTCAACGTTGAATTTATATGCATTGTCGCTCTCGTTAAAGTTTGTGCCTGAAGAATATCCGACATATTTTCCTGCGGTTACGTCATATACCGTGTAGCCGCTGCCTGTGTTTACTATATCAAATGCAAATGTCGATTCGGGATTCTTAACAATATTGTTCTCTATTGTAACAGCCGTAGAGGTGAATTTTGAGCTTGAAAGGCTGCCGCCGGTCATTGCATACTTTGTACCGTTATAATCGGCAACAAAGATATATCTGCCGGATTCGAGAGTTGCGTCCGTGCAAAGCAAATATTCACCCTCATCGGGCAATGGGGTAGGATCTTCGCCGGCTATAGATTTAAAGAATGCCGTAACCTCTGTGTTGGCGCTTATGGTAAATGTATAAGTTGCGCCGCTTGGGGTTTCGCTTCCTACAAGCCATTCGTCTATTTCATAGCCATCGTTAGGAACGGCAGTGAGAGCAACCGTAGTACCCTCTTCAAATGTTACCGACTGACCGTTTGAATATGAAACGCCGTTGCAGGTAACAGTGCCATTACCGTCCGTTTCAAAAGATACTGTATATTCGGGAAGCGGATCTCCGCCTTCTGTTGCATATACGTAGGTTACAGGTACGGTATAGGAGCTGCTTGTAGCATTGCTTAAAGCCGCAGATTTATATGCAAGACTTGCGTTTACAAAGAACAGACCCTTTGCGGATGTTCCAAAGAACAAGCTGTCATTAAGTGTAAGATTTGTGCCTGTTGCATTGAGTGACAGACCGTTTCCGCTTGAAGGTATGGTAAGATATGTACCCTCTGATTTGCTCTTGAGCTTGAATGTGCCGTCGCCGTTTGCCTCGGCTATCCAGATGAGTGTTTCGTCTGTATTGCCGGCAATGGCTGAATCCTCTATAGCATAGCCTGCCAAAGTGTTGTTGGCTGCGCCTGCTGTTGCCTGTAATGCGTATTTTACGCCGTCATACTCTGAAACAAGCATAATCTCGCGGTTGTTTTTAACGTCGCTCTGCTTTGTTACAGGAGTAAATCCGCCTTCAAACGGAGTTACGGTTACAGTGCAGGTTGCAGTAAAGCTGCCGCAGGCGGCTGTTATTGTAGCAGTACCCTCAGCTACGCAGGTAACTATACCGTTGGCAACTGTGGCAACACTGCTGTTTGAGCTTGTCCATGTAACATCACCGAGTGAAGCGTCGCTTGGTACAGCGCTTGCAGTGAGCTTAATCTTTGAACCCTCAGATGCCGTAGCTTCGCTCTTATCAAGTGCGATGCCTGTTAAAGGAGTAGCTCTCTCGTCTGTAAACGCCTTTATTCTAAAGCTGTAGTTGCTTTCTTTTGTTCCGTCAGTGTTTGTATATGTTTCGCCTGAAACATCAGTCCAATCTGACTTATTTGTGCTGTAATAGCTTATGCCGGATTTTGTTGCGTTTGTATATTGATATGTACTCTGTAATCTGTGTGTGCAGTCTACAGGCAGATATGCGTGTTCACCGCCGCCGTTTTCAAATTTAACAACAACGGCATACTTTTCGTTTTTATCAATCTGTACGGCTGTCGGCAATTCTACTGTCTTATACTGCATATAGGTAGTTTGACCGGATACGGTGGAAACCATACTGCCAGATGTCGGAACAGTAGACACATTCTTATAGATTTCTACGGTATACTTTACATTTGTATCAACAGTAAAGAATGATACAGCCTTGAGAGTTTCGTTGCTGTCCGCCGTAAATACGTTTGCCATGTAGCCGCAGTCATCATAAACATACTGCATCGAGCTTGTTCCGTCGTATTGATATATGTTTTCATACGGAGCTTCCGTTTCATATTCAAAGAAGCAGGCGTCGTCCGCAAGGTTTGATGAATCCTGATATGAAACCCAGAAATAGCCGCTTGCACCTTCACTTGTACCCCAGCTGTTTTTAATAAGCCATGCGCCGTTTTGAGTAACATTACAAGCTGATGCAAAGTTTTCCTTCGGGAAGTTATCATCCCAGCCTACAAGAGTTACATCATGGTCGCTGTACTTAAAGCTTGAGCTGCTTGATGAAACTGACTGTACACAAGCGTACGATGTGTAAGCCTTGCCGTTGTATGTGCCGCTCTTTTCGTAGCTGTCGCCGGCACTTGAATAGTAGCCGAAAACACCTGCGCCGTACTGCATGAGCATCTTTTTAACGTCCTCACGGTTCTGATACGATACCCAGTATGCATTTTTGAGCTGTGCGCCCTCGCTTGCCTGCCATGACTTGTCGGAAGTTATGGTTTTGCCGGCATATGTTCCGTAAGGGATAGTTGTTTCCTTGGCGGGACCTGTACCCTTTGCAAAGGTATAAGCCGCAAAAACGCTTAAACCGCCGTTGTCATATGGAGTTTCACCGTTTACAAGAGCGGTTTTGTCGCCCTCCAGTAAGCCTAACTTGTCATAAGCTGCCGAATATGTCCACCAGGCGGTGTGTGCCGGTGAAAAGTTCGTGCTGTTTTTCGGATAGCCGTTATTCTTGATAAGACTTGCCTCGGATGCGGCATTTGCCGCAAATGCCCAGCAGGTTCCGTATGCGCCCTGATTTTTTACGCTGGTTATGTAACCTGCGTCAACAGAGCTGTAGGCAGACGGAAGACTATCTGCTTTTCTTGTTTTCAGAGCAGCTGTGCTTCTGTCAAGCGTAAGCGCTCCATTGGTATACATGTTGAGTTTTCCGTACTTTGATGCTGTTTCGGAAATCTCAAATCTTGGGAAAACCCTGTGTTCTGTTGATTCTGCTTCTGCTGCGCTTACGGTAAATGATAAAGACGTAAAGCTGCTCATTACCATAAGAAGCACCAATACGAAAGCAAAACATTTTCTTGTTGTCTTCATACTTTAAACCTCCTAAAATTTTAAGTACATTGAATGATAAATTTATACAGATTAAATATAACATATATCAAGATTAAAAAAAAGTAGATTTTGCAAATTGTTTTGATTCGACAAAAAGTTTGTCATTTTTTACTTTTTTCAAATGAATTAATTATATATTTTTGGTTAAAATGCACTTATATAAAAATCTGTTTTTTTATGTTTTCTACCCTAAAAATGGCATACAAAAACACAAAGTTTACAAAATTATCTTTTAAAATCCGGCTTTAAGGTGTATTATAAATAAAGTACCTGTAATCGGGCAAAGGGCTATATGCTTTCTGCTGTATTTTATACACTTGAAGGCGGCAGACGGCATCAGGAGAAAACCGCCATTGCTTAGTTACAGGTTATAACGGCATCATGCTTATATTGAGCAACTTATTAAAGTAAGTGCTTTACCCAAAAAGAAAGAAGGTTAATTATGGCAGAAATTACTATAACAAAAGCAAATTTTGAGCAGGAGGTTTTAAAATCAGACAAACCTGTGCTTGCAGACTTTTGGGCGCCGTGGTGCGGCCCGTGCAGAATGCTGTCGCCTGTTATATCCGAGATAGCTTTGGAGCGTGAGGATATAAAGGTGTGTAAGGTAAACGTTGATGATTTACCTGAATTAGCGATTAAGTATCATGTAAGCGCCGTTCCTACGCTGCTTATTTTTGAGGACGGAGATGTTGCGGAAACCATTGTGGGATTCCGCTCAAAAGAGGACATTTTGGAAATGCTGTGAATTTATTAATTCAAGCAAAAGCTTTATCCGAATTAATACTAATTATCAACAAAAAACAACCCCTGCCACAGACTATTCGGTGACAGGGGTTTGATAATTCAAAATATATTTTTTATAATGCGGTTAAATCGCTCTCTTTAAAAGAGCGATACCCGTTGGATACGGACCTGTATGCACGCCTATGGTTACGCCTACGTGGTATACCTCCCATTGCTCTATCTTATCGGCAACATCGGCAAACTCTTCCTCAACCTTTTGCTTAAATGCGTTAAAATCCTCCGTATCGTAGCCTCTTGCAAGAGCAACTCTGTACTCCGAAAGATCTATATCATTTTCCTTTACATGAGCCTTAAACTGCTCTATCATCGTGCCGAGCGCTTTTAAATGACCTCTTGCAATGCCGCCGGAAATAAGCTGCTTATCAATATAGATAATCAGCGGTTTTAAATTCAGCATATTACTGAGTGCCACAGCCGCACTTCCTATACGTCCGCCATGACGAAGATACTCAAGGTCATTTGTTGTAAAGAATATACGGCCCGTAGAACGGATTTTATTAAGCCGTTCAACTGTTTCTTCAAGGCTAAAGCCTTTATCACGCAGGGCGCACGCCTCACGCACGAACATACCCTGCAAAAGTGTAGCCTGCTCAGAGTCCACAACCTCAATTTTCATATCGGGATACTCGTTCAGTACCTCTTCCTTAGCGGTAAGCGCACCCTGATATGAGCCGCTGAATTTTGAGTTAAGACAAATGCAAAGCACTTCATCTCCGTTTTGGGCATATCTCTCAAAAGCGTCCATAAAGTCCACTATTGCCGGCATTGATGTTTTTGGAAATATACCGGCTTTTTCAACCATTTGGTTGTAAAAATCTTCAACGCTTACATCAACGCCCTCCTTTATATAATTCTCACCGTCAAACGAAGCGTAATACGGTATTATTTCTATATCAAGTTCTTTTGCAATCTCCGGTGCTATATCACAGGAGCTGTCGCTGATTATACGAAACATGGACTTCATCGCCTTTCTGTTTTATGCTGATTTCGGGATATGTTATAGATTATATCAAATCTATTGGATTTTTCAATAGTCTTACGCATATTTTTCAATAAATTTAAAAAAACTTGCGATAAATAAGTGTAAAACTTGACAATCACAAAATTACGTATTATCATTTATTATAGGGAAAGTATATAATATTATAAGGGATTTTAAAATACCAACTTTTGTATAATGCCGTCAATACGGCAAAAGGGGTGTTTATCATGGCAGAAACCAAAACAGCGGTAATGGATATAACCGATGCCGAAATAGCTGAAAAAGTTGATAAGATTTTAAACGAAACCTATCTTTTATCTACCCCTGTTGAGGTAGTAAACATTGCAAATTTTTATGGGTTTACGGTTTATGAGATGAACATGGACAGTGACGTTTCGGGGCTTATTATCGTTGACGATAAGGATATAGAGGGCTTTGACACAAACAAGCTGATAGTAATCAATAAAAAGCATCCGGCAACACGTCAAAGGTTTACTATTGCTCATGAATTGGGTCATTATTTTTTGGAGAATAAGCCTAAAAAGTGTTTTTCTCACAGGGATGATGCCGGACGATATGATAAAAAGGAGCGTGACGCAAACAGATTTGCGTCTGCACTGCTGATGCCTGAGGATTCCGTCAGACGTGAATTTGCCGAAATTTCGTCAAGCTATACTACTTCTGCTTTAATAAACATAATAGCGTCAAAGTTTAACGTTTCAAGCTCCGCCGCAGAGATTAGGCTTAAAAATCTCAAATTGATATAGGCGGTGATTGACTATGGGAAAAAGCAGCAGCGAACGCACACAAAGAGTAAATGGAAATCGGGAGGCTGACAGCGATACATCGGAGAACAGCTTTGCCGACGTCAAAGCGTTTTTATCGGGCGAGGTAAAAAACAGACGTACCGAAGCTCCCAGAAAGATGTCCGAATCCAAGTTTAAAACGTCTGATTTGGAGCATATACAAAGGCGTAATGAAACTTACGATACATATTTAAACAGCTACGTTACTAATTTTAACATTAAAGCCGGTATGCAGCGCAGAATGAAAATGTGGTTCTTTATAATAGTAATGTTTTCTTTGATTTTAATACTTTGCGCCAGTGTGCTTGCAATATATAAAATCGTGTCTAAGGAATCGCTCGCTACTGTTGATGTAGCCGGTATAATAACTGCCATAGTGGGCATGATAGCCTCATTCCTCATATTGCCGAAGATTATAGGCGACAACCTTTTCCCCGGCAAAGAGGATGACCAGACAAACGAAATGTTTAGCCGTATGGTTGAATATGATATGAGGCTGAGAGAGCATTATAATCAGCTTCAATAGGTCGAACTGAAAACGGACAAGCCCTTAATTGAAGCTAATAGAGAATAATTAATCATGATGTTATATTCTTATTCTTTTTGTAATTTCGTGCGGTGAGTTCAATATGACAAATTATCGGGTCTGTCGTAAGTTATACTTGCGGCAGACTTTTTATGTCAAAACAGTTAATAAAGCATTAAAAATAAGGCGGCAACTGCGTTTTATAACGCAGTTGCCGCAATTACTTTTATAGATTACACCGTTTACGGTTTAATGGTTATAGCTGCATTATTGTTTCCGTGCTGCAGAGCGGAGCTTCAGCCTTTATTCTAACCTTGTCCGTTAACTCGTAATACAAAATATAAGCAGTTTTATACGATTTTACGGTGGCTATATGAAATTATTATCAGTACTACGGTCAGTTTTTTAAAAACAACCGCATAAAAAGTGCCGTTATAATACGGTTAATCAGGCAGTGCAATAAGCTTGGCATAGTTAGCCATAAGCTTTTTTGTGCCTGTTTTGTCAAATGCGATTTCCAAAAGGGTATCGTTGCCCATTCTTACAGCGTCAAGTATAGTGCCTTCACCAAACGTGCCGTGGCGTACACGCATACCTACGGTATAAGTTCCTGTACTGCTTTGTGCAGTCGGCTGTTTTAAGAAGGTCTGTGCAGCTTTTTTTGCTCTTGCCTGTTCAAACGGTGTTGTAAAGCCCGGTGCGCCTTGCGCTTGCGTTTTGATTGCCGACATCATACGCTGATTTTCAGACATCTGCTGATTTGTAAGCTCAACGGGAAGCTCCTTTAGGAATCGTGACGGCAGATTGCGTTTGGTTTGACCGAATAACATTCTTGAGGAGGCCTTTATAAGATAGAGCTGTTCCTTTGCTCTTGTTATACCTACATAGGCAAGTCTGCGTTCCTCCTGCAAATCGTCCTGATTGTAAATGGACTGACTGCCCGGAAAAATCCCGTCCTCCATGCCCGGTATGAATACTACGGGAAATTCGAGTCCCTTTGCCGAGTGCATTGTCATCAATACCACGGTATCCGCATCCTCATCATAGTTATCTATATCGGTAATAAGCGAGATTTCCTCCAAAAATCCCGATAAATCGCCGTCCTCATTTTCATTCATATAGTTGATAATATTGGTTTTAAGCTCGTTTATATTCTCTATTTTAGCTTCACGCTTAGTTGGCTCTTTGGCATATTCGGAGCTGATAAACTCAATATAACCTGTTTTTTCAACCACATAGTCGTACAAATCCTCAAGTGTATATTCCTCGTCCTCGTTTATATCGCTTAGATATTCGATAAGCGAGCAGAACTCACCCAGCTTTTTGGCTGATTTTTGTATTGAGCCGTATTCCTCGGCGTTTTTCATCACGTCAAAAAAGCTTTCACCCAAGCCCTGAGCTATAGACGCAACCCTTTCCATAGTGGTATCTCCAATGCCTCTTTTGGGCTTGTTCACTATTCTCATAAGACGCAAATCGTCACTGCGGTTATCAATTAAATGCAGATAGGCGACCATATCTCTTATTTCTTCTCTGTCAAAGAATCTGTGACCGCCGATTATCCTGTGAGGTATACCCGAACGGGCAAATACGCTCTCCAGCGAGTTTGACTGTGCGTTCATTCTGTACAGAACGGCATAGTCTGAAAAGCTCCTTCCTCCGGCAACGCCCTTCAAAATCGTATCTGCTATATACTGTGCTTCGTCACGCTCGTTATCGGCAGTATATACAGTGATTTTATCTCCGCTTTTGTTCTGCGTCCAAAGAGTTTTCTTTTTTCTTTCTATATTGTTTGCAATTACCGCATTTGCGGCGTCCAGTATGATCTGAGTGGAGCGGTAGTTCTGTTCGAGCTTTATTACCGCCGCATTTTTAAATGATTTTTCAAATGAGAGTATATTCTCGATAGTTGCGCCTCTGAATTTATAAATGCTCTGGTCGTCGTCACCCACTACGCATATGTTTTTATGCTTATCGGCAAGCAGCCTTATAAGCTCATACTGCGCCATGTTTGTGTCCTGATATTCGTCTACCATTATGTATCTGAAAAGATTTTGATAGTAGCTCAAAACATCGTCCGCAACGTTGAACAGCTTTATCGTGTTGAACAAAAGGTCATCAAAATCCATTGCGTCCGAGCTTTTAAGTCTGTCCTGATACATACTGTATACACGGGCTATCATTGTCATACGGTAGTCGTTCTGATACTCTTTTGAAAAATCGGCAGGGGAGAGAAGTCTGTCCTTAGCTCTCGATATCTCATTCATTGCCGACCTTGCGGGTAAAAACTTTTCATCTATATTCTGTTGCTTCAGGCAATCCTTTATAAGACGCATCGAATCATCGCTGTCATATACTGTAAATTTAGACGAAAAGCCTATTCTGTCGCCGTATCTGCGAAGTATTCTTGCACAGGTGGAGTGAAAGGTCGCCGCCCATACGTCGTCGCCGGCAGCTCCCACTCTGCCGCTTATACGTGCTTTAAGCTCCGCCGCCGCTTTGTTTGTAAAGGTTATGGCAAGTATCTGCCAAGGTCTTGCAGGCTCAACGGCAAGTGCGGATTTCAGCCTCCATGAAGCCTTGCCCGTTTGAGCGGCAGTGATAAGCTCCTCTTCAAGCTCCTCACTCAGGCTCGGATATTCGTCGCTGCCGTAAGCCTTGCCGTATTCAATTATATTGGCTATCCTGTTCACGAGAACCGTTGTTTTTCCGCTTCCTGCGCCGGCAAGTATCAAAAGTGCGCCTTCAGTGTGAAATACCGCTTCTCTTTGCATTGAGTTTATGTGAGAAAACTCCTTTTCAATAAGCTTATCTCGAAGTTCCGTTATTTTGCTTGCGCTCAAGCTCATAAAAGCACCCTTTCTAATAAAAAGCGGTTACTCGATAAGAATAACCGCTAAGTATATACTGTCTTTAAATAGATATTTTAAGCGCAGTCTTGTAAAGCTCATAATCAAATTTTCTTTCCAAACTCAGCGCTTCGGTTATGTCAAGGTCAACTATTTTACCGTTCTGTACAGCCAAAACTCTGTTGCCTATACCTTGCTTTAAAAGGTCAACTGCCTTGCTTCCCATTTCGCTTGCTACAACTCTGTCACGTATTGTGGGCGAGCCGCCTCTTTGAACATGACCTAAAACAGTGGCTCTTGATTCAATACCTGTACATTCCTCTATATCATGTGCAAGCTTGTCTATACCGCCAACTCCCTCGGCAACAACAATTACAAAGTGGCTTTTGCCTACGCTTTGAGCAGCTCTTATTCTGCCAAGCACGTCCTTTTCAAAGTCATAGGGAACCTCCGGCACTAAAATAGCCGTTGCACCTGTGGCTATACCGGTTTGCAATGCTATGTCGCCGCAACGTCTGCCCATTACCTCTACAACACTGCATCTGTCGTGTGATTGTGCGGTATCTCTAATCTTATCTATCATTTCCATAGCGGTATTCATCGCCGTATCAAAGCCTACGGTGTAGTCGCTGCAGGCTATATCGTTATCTATTGTGCCGGGTATGCCCACGCAGGGAATACCTTGTCCGCTTAAATCTCTCGCTCCTCTGAACGAGCCGTCGCCTCCGATTACAACGATTCCGCAAATTCCCAATTCACGGCATGAATCCGCCGCTTTTTTAACGCCTGCCGGCGTGTTGAATTCTTCGCTTCTTGCTGTATATAAAACAGTACCGCCTCTGTTTATTATGTTGGAAACACTGCGGAGCTTCAAATCAAAGACATCTTTGTTGAGCAGTCCGTTATAACCTCTGCGTATGCCTATTACACGGAAGCCCTCCGCTATACCGGCTCTGGTTACGGCACGCAGAGCCGCATTCATGCCAGGTGCGTCACCGCCGCTGGTCAATACTGCTATCGCTCTTTCTGACATTTATTTTACCTCCTAAAAAATCGCTGTATTCTATTATAATACAGATGATACACAATAATCAAGTGATTTTTTTATTTAAGTACGACATTTTCATCGCCTAATTGCCGCTTAAGCTCATCTAACATAACCTTATTTATATAAACACAGCCGGATTGCGGCAGATTATCATAGATTTTTGTGTCCTCGTAGTAGAATGATACGGGCGTGCTGCCGTCGAATACATCGAGTATAAGCAATGCTCTTTTATGCTCTTTACAGCCCTTTGATTTTACCCTGAGATACAGGTGGCGAGGATTGCGCAGTCTGACGTCGCCGTCACTGCTTTTTGCATGGCGAATATCATCGGACGGAACGACCTTTTCGGTATCTTTGGCTTTGGATTTTTCACCAGCGATACTTTGTACCTTGTTTTTATCTGCTGTAAATATCATATTGCACAGTATTTTCGGCTCCTCGTCCTCTTTTACGCTTATATTTCCGAGAATTTCAACTATATTGCCCTCACGCAAAAGCGAGGAATATTCACTGTAGCTTTGCGGAAAGACAAGCATTTCCAAAGTACCGCTCAAATCCTCAACATTTACAAAAGCCATAGTTGCATTATTCTTCGTTATTTTTGTCTTTATCCCCGTTATTATAGCCAGCAGTCTTGCGGTCGTGCCGTCCCTGTATGTTGAATAGCTGTCGTTTTCCGCTTCGAGTATATCGGATATTCTATCGCACTTTTTTTCAAGCCTGCTTCCTATAAATTCAGCCATAGGATGACCCGAAAGGTACATACCCGTCATTTCCTTTTCCATTGCAAGCAAATCCGCCGCCGAAAATTCATCTACAGCCGGAAGCTCCGGCTCATACTGTCTTTCATCTACGGTTCCCATATCAAAAAAGCTGAGCTGTCCGTCAAGATTCCTTCTTCTGTCGGATTCCAGCCCGTCCATTATCGGCTTTGCCGACATCATCATCTGCCTGCGGTTGGCGTCAAGCCCGTCAAGGGCACCGCTCCTTATAAGGCTTTCAAGCGCACGTATGTTCATGCCCTTGCGTGAAAGCCGTTTGCAGAAATTGTAGAACGTGGTGTATTCGCCGTTTTTTCGCTCGTTTACTATTTCGTCGATTATATTTCTGCCCAAATTGCGTATGGCAAGCAGACCAAACCGCAACGCATTACTGCCGCTTACGGTAAAGCCGCTGTAACTGCTGTTTACATGGGGCGGAAGTATATCTATGCCTATTCTTCGGCATTCGGCTATATAGCCCGCAAGCTTGTTTGAGCTGTCAAGCACGGTTGTCATAAGCGCAGACATATACTCACGCGGATAATGACATTTTAAATATGCAGTTTGATATGCTACAACTGCATATGCCGCAGCGTGGGACTTGTTGAATGCATATGAGGCAAAGCTCTCCATATCCGAATATATGGACGTAGCGGTACGAATGTCAACGCCTCTGCGCAGGCAGCCGTCCACCTCCACTGTGCCGTCATCTGCAACAAGACCGTTTATGAATATCTGGTGCTCACGCTCCATAACGTCCTTTTTCTTTTTGGACATGGCACGCCGCACTATATCGGCTCTGCCCAGCGAATAGCCCGCCAGCGTTCGGAAAATCTGCATTACCTGCTCCTGATATACTATACAGCCGTAGGTAACGTTTAGTATATTGCTAAGCAGCGGATGCTTGTATGTTATCTTTTCGGGGTGATGCCTGTTTTCTATATACATAGGTATCGAGTCCATGGGGCCGGGTCTGTACAGAGATATAACCGCAATCAAATCCTCTATGTTTACAGGCTTAAGCTGGCTTAAAACAGATTTCATTCCCTGTGATTCAAACTGGAAAACTCCCTCGCTCAAGCCCTGTGAGAGCATTTCAAATACAGCCTTATCCGCAGTATTTATTCTGTCTATATCAAAATCAGGCTCGGATTTTTTAATAACCTGTACGGCGTCGTGTATGACGGTGAGATTTCTCAATCCCAGAAAATCCATTTTTAAAAGACCAAGCTCCTCAAGGGTAGTCATTGTATACTGCGTAACGGTTGCCTCATCGTTTTTGGCAAGCGG
>CADBRB010000015.1 GCA_902796955.1 uncultured Ruminococcus sp. | reverse complement strand
GCAGGAATACTGACGTATTCCGAGGACGACAACAAAGTTATGCGGAATTTAACGTAACAGATGTTAATCTGTTTTATTGAGAATTAGTACCAATCTGTATTTTGCAAGCTGTAGACAGTTTGAAGGGCAGCCTTACATAAAGGCTGCCCTTGTAATCGTTTTGATTGATTGCAAAATCCGATTTATCAACGCTCAACTAAATAATCCTTTACGATTGCCTCCAGCAAATCGTCACGTTCTATCCTGCGAATCAAATTCCTGGCGTTTTTGTAAGTTGTAATGTATGTCGGATCCTCGGAAAGTATATATCCTACAATTTGATTAACAGGATTATAGCCTTTTTCCTGCAGTGCGCTCGCAACAAAACAAAGCGTTCTCTTTATATCGTCTTCTCTGTCATTCCCCAGTGAAAAAACCATAGTTTTATCAATCATTTTAGCTCACATTCCTTTCCTTGTTGAATTTATCAGACATTAAATATGTACAAAAATGTATCTGGTATTTATTATGCCGTTACTACCTGACAAAAATAATAGTTATACAATTTCCATTCCCCTTGAAAAAGCAATTAACTGTAACGTAAATCTAAATTAATTATGGGCGCTTACAGGCGGTAGCTGCCTGCATTATATTATGTTTGGTGTAGCTCTTCACGGTAGAACCAAGTACCAATATTTACCACAATAGCTGATTACAAAGGGCAAAAACGAATGTCTGCCACCCAATAATAGTATTATACACCAACAAATCAATTATTGCAATACGTATTTGTCCCTCTTTTGTAAACAGTTTTTGTAAAAAATCCGTATTTTTTATTTCATAAATAGACTTTACCTTAATATAATTAAGTTTAACAGTACGTTTTGTATACATCTGATAAAAATTTACAAAGGTTTCTGCTAACCTTATTGTAAAACTGAGTAAAATATGGTATAATCAAATTTAAACTGTGTAAATGAGAGAAGCTGATGGTTTATGGACGGAATTTATGAACAGGTTGTACACCGTGAACGCAGTACGAAAAGCATATTTATCAGTGTATTTGTTATATTCCTTACGTTTGCGATTCCATTGACGTTTATATTGCTGGCAAATCTTATAAACGGATATTTTTTAATGCTCGCATTCTTCTCTTTCCTGCTTATGATATATGCCTCATGGTATGTTATATCAAGCCAGAGAGTCGAGTATGAGTACTCCGTTTTGGACGATGAAATTACGATAAGCAGTATAATCGCTCATAGAAAACGTAAAGTGCTGATAAAATTCAGCGCAAAAAACTTAGAGGAAACGGGTTTTGTTTCACAGTCAGACGCTCCGATACAGGCATATGACAAAACTGTTTTTGCCGGTAACGATAAAGATTCGTATCTGTGCTGGGCTGTTGTATACAGCCAAAAATCAGGTAGAAGTCTGGTTGTTTTTTCGCCAGACGGTGATTTTTTAACTGCCGTAAAGCCGTACTTAAAACGGGGTTCGGCAGATGCTATTCTTAAAAATCGAGGTGCATTGTGATAAAATCAAAACGAACTGTTTCAGCGGCAGTATATATATTGCTATTGTGTCTTTCGTTTTATACAGTATACCGTGGATACAGCTATTTTTACCATGAGCTTTATCCGCTTAAATACGAGGCCTATGTAGAAAAAGCGGCGCAAAAGTACGGTGTGGAGGAGGCTCTTGTTTTTGCCGTAATTCATACCGAAAGTCACTTTGACGAGGACGCCCGCTCACATGCCGGCGCACTTGGGCTTATGCAAATAATGCCTGCAACATATGAATGGCTCCAAACGCATATTCCAAACGGCGAAAACCTCTCCGGAGAGCTTTCTGAGCCTGAAACAAATATTGAGTACGGCGTTTATATGCTGTCTATACTTCTTGATAAATATAAGGACGAAACTACAGCAATATGCGCCTATAATGCAGGTATGGGCAACGTGGATAAGTGGCTTGCGGACAGTCAGTTATCCTTTGACGGCACAACTCTTGCAAATGTTCCGTATACCGAAACCGCAAATTACGCCGAAAAGGTGTGTGCGGCAAAAAAGATTTATAAAAAGCTATACTATTAAATATAAGAAAGGAATGGTTTACATGGCTAAGAAAAAAGAAGAAAAGCCGGAGCTTAAGAAGGAAGAAAACTCAAAAACAAAAGAACTGAAAGAAAAGCTGTTTATGAAAAAGGTCAATCAAACATTGAGCATAGACGATGATGAGATTGACTCGGCAGACAAATTCTGTGAGGACTATAAGGTGTTCCTTGACAGTTCAAAAATAGAAAGAGAAGCTGTTAAGACGTCTGTAGAGCTGGCTAAAAAAGCCGGATTTACCGAATATGACCCTGCTAAAAAGTATAAAGCAGGCGACAAGGTATATGTTGTAAACAGGGGTAAGGCGGTTATGTTTGCCGTTATAGGCAAGCACGGCTGCAAGGACGGAGTAAGGCTTTCAATAGCTCACATAGATTCCCCGCGTTTGGATTTAAAGCCGAATCCTTTGTACGAAACAAACAACCTGGCTATGTTTAAAACGCACTACTACGGCGGAATAAAAAAGTATCAGTGGACGGTTATTCCGCTGGCATTGCACGGCGTTGTAGCACTTAAGGACGGCAGTACAATAGATGTTTGCTTTGGCGAGGATAAAAACGAGCCCTGCCTTTGCATAACGGATTTACTTCCGCATTTAGCATCCGAGCAAATGTCAAAAACAATGGGCAGAGCTTTTACAGGCGAGGATTTAAACGTGCTTGTTGGCAGTCGCCCGTTTAAGGATGACAGCGAATCCGAGCTTGTTAAGCTCAACATTTTGAACATACTTTATGAAAAATACGGTATGACGGAGAATGATTTCCTATCCGCAGACCTTGAACTGGTTCCGGCTCAAAAGACAAGAGATGTAGGCTTTGACGCAAGCTTGATAGGCGGCTACGGACATGATGACCGTGTTTGCGCTTACCCTGCACTCAAAGCAATACTGGATTGCAAGACTCCTAAGAACACGTGCATAACGGTGCTTACCGATAAAGAGGAAATAGGCAGTGACGGCAACACGGGAATGTGTTCCGATTATATGAGATTCTTTATTGAGGATTTAGCTCAATCCGAGGGACTTGAGGTAAGGCACGTTCTTACAAAATCAAAATGCTTATCCGCCGATGTCAATGCCGCATATGACCCCACATACGCCGGTGTTTATGAGTCGAACAATGCCTGCTATATTAACGGCGGCGTTGTAATAACAAAATATACGGGACATGGCGGAAAATACGGAACATCAGATGCCTGCGCAGAATATATGGGCGAGATAAGAGCATTGCTCGACGGTGAAAACATTCTTTGGCAGGCAGGTGAATTAGGTAAGGTAGACGTCGGCGGCGGCGGCACAATAGCCAAGTTTGTGGCCAATATGAACGTTGATGTTGTTGACCTGGGTATACCGGTACTTTCAATGCACGCACCGTTTGAGATAGTATCAAAGGTTGACGTATACATGACTTACCGTGCATTTAAGAGCTTTTTTGAGGCTTGATAACATATAGGTAATTTTGCGAAATTGTTCTGAATTAAAAAATTGTTCTAAATTAAAAATTGGATGTTATGGAAACAGGTGCAAAACCTGTGCGATCCCGTCGCCGTAACGAAGAAGCGACACTCTACAGCCCGTTTGTAAGCTTATATATCGGGCTGTTATGTCACTGGCAATAGCTGGGAAGGCTGAGTGGAGCTGTGATATCGAAGCCGGAATACTTGCATCCGATACATTGTACTATGCCACGAGGAATTGGTGACGCTTTGCCGTTATCTGCATCAAACGGCGGATAGGGGCTGTTGCGTCAGGTACTTCATATTTCTTTATCCGGCCTTTTCGGAGCTTATCCAAAAGGCTTGATAGAGCTTGTTTTATCGGCCTTTATAACAGTATAAAGGCTTGAAGTATTGATATGAAGGGTATTTCTCATATGGGAAATACCCTTTTCCTTAGGCGTTTTTATTCTGTTTTGAGGAATTATCCTCAAAATCTAAAAACGAAAGGATTTAATAATAATGGAGAAAAAATCAAATAAAAAGGTCATAATAATTTCATGTGTCGTGCTGGCAGTGCTGGTTGCGGCATTTGGAATTATCTATTATTCAACAAGACCCGAAAAAACACCGGAGCCTGCTTCTTCAAGCAATATAAGCTCTGTTGCGGAATCGGGCGAAAAGGTTGCTTCAAAAAATATAACCGTTGAGATTGTTTTCAGTGCGGACAACAAAAAGACGGTTGAAATAAGCACTGATGCCGAGTATCTTTCCGAAGCATTAAACGAGCAAAATCTGATTGAGGGCACAACCTCGGAGTACGGCTTGTTTATAACTACCGTGGACGGCGTAACGGCAGGTGACGGTGAATGGTGGTGCATCAAAAAGGACGGCGAAATGACGCCGACAGGTGCCGACACTACGCCTATAGCCGATGGCGATAAATTTGAGCTTGAGCTTTCAACTTATTGATAATGAAAAACAAAATTCTGGATATCACTGTGCTGTCAATGCTGGGTGCGGTACTGTTTGCCGTACAAATAGCACTCTCCGTTTTGCCTAATATAGAGCTTGTTTCTCTGCTGGTAATAATCTACTCGCTGTTTTTTGGTAAAAAGGCTCTTGTACCTATATACATATTTGTATTTCTTGAGGGCTTTTATTACGGCTTCAGCGTATGGTGGATTTGCTACCTGTATATTTGGACGTTGCTTTTTGTACTGGTTATGATATTCTCAAAAGTAAAGTCGGTTATATTCTGGTCGGTTATATCAGCCGGTTACGGCCTGTTTTTCGGGCTGTTATGCGAAATACCGTTTCTGTTTATCGGCGGCTGGAGCATGGCCGTTGCCGCATGGATAAACGGAATACCGTTTGATATTTCTCATTGTGTGGGCAATTTTATAGCGTGCCTTGTACTGTTTAAACCGCTTTACATATTTTTTGAAAAAATCACGGCAAAGATGTTGACATTTTAGCGTAATAGTGATATCATTTTCCCACACTTTAACAGAGTAGAGAAATATGCGTTGTTCTGATACTGCTTATCTGTCATTTGGCAAACGAGCGGTATAACTACAGTGCCGTGTGAACGGGGAGTTGTCACACGGACGAATGACTCAAATTAGTCGGCGGTATGTTTCTCGCATCCCGCTGTTACATTCAGAACATTTATCGCATGATTATAAATATAAAAATCTGTGCTTTATCTGTGTAACAAACGGGTAAAGCACTGTTTTTATGTTTGGGGGAATCATTTTGAAGGCATTAAAAAAGTTTTCGTCATCGGTAAAGGAGCTTAAGAGTTTAACGTGCATAGCTCTATGCGGTTTGTTTTTGGCACTACGTGTTGCCATAGGTTTTTTGGCGATACCTATAGGCGATTACAACAGAATAGATTTTTCATATATCCCGGTTGCTATATCCGGGTATATGTTCGGTCCCGTACTCAGCGGGCTGATAGGCGGATTAAGCGATGTTATAACACTGCTGTTTAAACCTACGGGTATGTGGAATCCCGTTATTACACTCAGTAAAGCCGCAAGCGGCGTTATATTCGGAATTTTTTTATACAAATCCAAAGCAGACTTAAAAACTGTTGTGATGATGTGCGTGATAAATTGTGCAGTCGGCGATTTGTTCCTGACTACGTTGGGTTTATGCACTATTGGCGGTATGCCTTTTGATTTTATATTCCCGATAAGGCTGCTTACGTATACTCTGTTGCTTCCGCTCAATGTGGTAATTATATATTTTGGGGTTAAATCCATTTCAAAAATAAGCAGACTTGCGGGAACGGCTCGTACATAGTTACAGCCGTATGCAAATAATATAAACAAAAGTATCAGAGGTCTAATTGCAAACAGCGTTTGACATTATAGCCGAAAAAGCTTATACTGTATATGCGCTTTGCGCAAAACAAATTACGAAAAGAGGATAAACTTATGCTTGAATACAGATACGACACACAGCTCCTTATTGAGGGTACTAATTTGGACGAGGACGAAATCAACGATTATATAACCGAAAACTTTAAGGGTGACAGCCTGCTTGCCGCCGGCGACGACGAACTGATAAAAATACATTTTCATACAAACGAACCTTGGGATGTATTGAAATACTGCGCCACACTGGGCGAAATCTTCGATATAGTCGTTGAGGATATGGACAGACAATCAAGAGGACTGAAGGGATGAGAAAAAGCCGCAAATTTGATTTGCGGCTCAGACTGTCGACAAATCGGTCAGACTGCGCAAAAATGTATAGTAATAAGAAATTGCAAACAAATCAGAAAAATATAAAACAACAGGCAAGCTATCTTTAATAAAAGGCTTGCCTGTGCGCTTTCCACGAAAACAAACTCTACCGTACACATTTAATAGAGCTTTAAAAAGGCTGTTGCGAATGAAAATTCGCAACAGCCTTAGTTTTCAATTATATATTAGGTTTCGTCAAAATCAATTTTAACAGACTTTCCGTAGTTCTTAAATTTAAACCGATACAGAATTTTTGCTATTAACATAAGCGACAGTGTTATTAATATCAACCTGAAAAGGTTACTGCTGTATTCTGTCCGTTTGGAACAATACGGAGGAGTATAATTTTTAAAGAACCAGTACGCCGTCATCTGACATAAGCATTATATAGATGTTTTCCTCCATGCCGGTTTCACAGTCGATATAGACCAAATAGTTTTCGTCATCGTCGGAAAGGCATTTAAACTCATAGCACAGGCTTTCCAGCCCGTTGGAAAAGGGAATCAATGCAAGCCTTGAGTTTTGTATTTGGAGCGATTTGCTGACGCTTTTTGAGGCTTCATCCGCAGATAGGGAAGGGGTTTTTAAGTTCCTGTCATGACTGTTCATTATATAACCGGTGGCATTGTATGATACAACATCGCCTGTGTTCATATCCACACTAACCTTTATAAGGTCGCTGTAGTAAATTATATCATTGACTTCTTTTGCAAAGTTTATTACACATATGCCGAAATTGTTGGCATAATAGCTCTCTTTCATATCCTCAAAGCCATGCTTTTTTAAAAAATCCGCCGCTATTTTTCTGGCTTGTTTAACGGTTACTTTATCAGTGCGTGAAGACGCAGGCTTATAAAAATAGTCCACTATGCCGCCCTTTTTAGTTACCGAAACAGAAGCACCGTCATAGGCAAATGAGTACGACGGCAGATTTCCTCCTCTTTCTGCACTATCCGTAAGTCTGTTTGCATCAACATTTAAAAACTTAGCCGCAGCAGCTTTGGCTTCCTGCTGTGAAAAATCCTTCATGTTTTCAACCATAAGCGGCTTGCGTTGTATCACGTGGTCGGCAAACGGTCCGTCATACAGTAGAGAGGGATAATCCACAAAGCTTTCGTTAAGAGTTTTAAAACCGTCGCTCAGTACGGATTTAGACATACTCTCGCCAATATCATCTATATTTCCCGCAGACTTTCCGGCAGATTCTATCGGTGTACTTCCGTCACCGTAGCGCCATGCCATTTCAACCATTGATTTTTCAAGCAGATTTGCATACTTACTCAAGGTTTTAACGGTTTCGCCGTCCTGCTCGGACATATCGCTGCCATGAGCCAGCTTATTGATAAGGTATGTTGCAAAATCGCCCGATTGCGCAAAAAACTTTTGCAAACCGTCCATATCCTCCTGCGCAAGCGGCAGTCTGCTCAATGATTGCTTGGCTCCCTCACTCTCCGACAAAAGCTCGGCTGCAAGCTTTGTCTGTTGTGATGAGGTATTGGCATACATACTTTTCTTTAAAGTATCCATAATATTGTCAACATACTCGGTAAGGTCGTTTACCGCCTGCTGATATGTGTTCTCTATTGTGGTTTTATACTGGTTGGCAAGCATATAGCCGCTTATACCCGCACCTAAAAACACCAATGATATTCCTACGGAAAAGCTGACTACTCTTACTGCCCATCTCTTTGTAAATTTTTTCATAGCATACACCGCCCAATTAAATTTTATACCGTTATTTTTACCGTATCAGGGGCTGATATTCATTTTATTTTGTATTGAACGACAAACGCCAAAAGTCAAACAATATAAGTCAGGAGTTGCCCTTAATAATGGGGGAAATTTTTTTGTAAATCACAAAAGTGATTATTACATTGACCATGCCTTTAATAAATGTAAACGGCATATTAAATATAATCAAGCCCTTTATAAGCGTATCGGCAGAGGAATTAAGCACCTTGTACATATCTATAATGGCTTCCATAGGCAAAAACACGCTGTATGCAGGATATACAATAAAATAGTTTGTTGCAAGGCTTAATACCGCCATGCAAAACGCACCTATAAGTGAACCGATAAATGCACCTTTTCTTGTTTTCATGTGTTTATAGACAATACCTGCGGGAACTACAAACATACAACCGAGCAGAAAGTTTGAAAGCTCTCCTACACCGGAGGTAGAGCTGAACGGAAGGTTTATAAGATTCTTTACAAGGCAAACCGCCGCACCGGATACCGGACCTATGGAGAATGACGCTATAAGTGCGGGAAGCTCCGAAAAATCCATTTTTATGTAGCTCGGCATAAGGGGTACGCCGAAGCTAAAAAACATAAGTGCCGCCGCCAATGCCGAAAGCATTGCCGTTACTACCATTTTTCTTGTTTTGCTCATCTTTGCAGACATAAATTAAAACCACCTTTATTTGTTTTGAAATTGCGCTTCATATCATGGTTCCGCCTGATATTGCCTGTAATAACAGCTAATTGTAAGGGAGAAATTTTAACGGTAAAAATTCCACAGCGTGACATAATAAAAAGGGTGCAGATTTTGTGCGTACACGGTTTATACGATTAGCATTACTAAGGTTATCAGTCGGATTTTTCTGCAAGAAAAACCAAAAGCCCTGCGATATAAAAATATCACAGGGCATATTTTCGATATTTCTTCTCACATCCGGACTATACCGTCGGCTTCGGAATCTCACCGAAATCATGCTTACGCTCATGGGCTACCGCCGAATAGGCGGATTACCATCGGTGGGGACTTTCACCCCGCCCCGAAGATATAAAATGTAATTACTGACTTATAATATATCACTACACAGCTGTGCTGTCAATAGCAACAGCTTTTTTCTTTTTTAAAAACTCATACGCCGTTATAAAGACATACGGCGCAAGTGCGCAAAACGCTGTAATGATGTATAGCCAAAGCGGCATATAGGTTTTTTTCACAAAGTTGTATACGTTCATTGCAAGGTCACTGCCCATAATTTCATCATCACATTTAAATTCACCGTCATAACGGCTTGCATTGATATAGCTTCCGTTATGAAATCCGACGGTTTTATTGTTGTTCAAGGACTTTATTTTTATAACATACTTAGTTTTGCCGTTAGGAGTTACGGTTTTAAAATTAAATATCGTCTTGACCGGTGACTTGTTGGATTTAATTCTTTTTTCCGAAAACTTTTTGTTCATCAGAACGTTACCGGCAGAGTCTTCAAGCTGTATTTCGTATGAGCCTCCGCTTTTGTTTTCGATCTTTGAAGCGCGCATACATAATGTATTAAATGGATTATCAGAGTAAAATGACTGTTCTAAGCTTGAAAAATTCACATAACGTATGGAGTTAAAGGTTTTTTCCGCTACCAGGCTATAGTCTACGGTGTCAATTTTATTTACGGTGTATTTATCTGCTCTTATAAAGAATATACCTGCAACTGCCGCTATAATACATAACCTGAAGGCTAAAACTCTTGTTCTGTTATGCGGCGTGATTTTTTGCTTATATCGCTTTGTAATATCAATTAATTCCAACGCCGAGAGAATAAGAATCAGAAAAATAAACGGTACACTGTAACAATGTTTAGCCTCCCATAACAGATAGAACAGCATTCCGCCGAACAGTATAAGTATTGGCATAAAGACTAAACCAATGTCTTTTTTCAACAACAGCTTAAACAAATAAACTGCGGCCAGCAAAAGTACGGCGGCTCTATATATCTGGCAGTACAGTATGAGAAAATCATTTCTGTTGCCTGCAATATATCTGTATACAGTACCGTATTTGTGATTTGTTCTTAATCTTTGAGCATAAGCGGCAGAACCGTCGGACCAGTTGATAATCTGTTTTTTGCAATAGAGCTTCAAGAGTCCGGGTACACCTTTTTGTAAAATCCTTTTTTTAATTTCTTTTAAATTGGCATCAATTTTCTCTTGCTTCGTTTTGAAGCTGTTAGTATAATTCATATCATCATGTGAGATAGTGCCGTTGTCGCTTAATCCCATTACCAGCCAGTTGGTTATTGGGTAAACATCGTTTTCAACATCGGTTAAACGGTAATGTGATATAATCTCTTTAATAGCCAGAAAGCTGCCCGTGAACACTATAACACAGCACAGTGAAGCGGCGGCAAATCTTTTGAACAAGCCCTTTTTGATTATAAATATCATACAGGCGCATATCGCACAGGCAATGGCGGTTATCATAACAACGGGACGAATATAGTAGCCGGTCACCGTTACAAGAGCAAACAGAATGCCGTATAATATTCTCTTTTTGTTGGTCTCCGCTTTGTATGCGCAAATGCAGAAGTATAAGGAGCTTGTCATAAACGGCAGGCAAATCGTCAGGGAATAGTACCACGGTATGGACAGATACAGAATAGGCTGAAGCGTGCTTAACGCCATATATTTGCAGGCGGTTTTCAAGCCGCTCAATTTGCGTACCGCAAGATAGGCAAAAATCTGTGACAGAAACACGGCAAAGGCACTTAGTAAAATGGTGGCAAGAATTGTGTTGCTTATGCCCGTACTTAAGCATATCTTAAAGAACAGCGCCGTCAGCAGCGTAAGGAAATCATTGTTGGTATAAGCCTTGAAGTAAATCCCGCCGTCTTCACCGATTCCGTTTTGCTCACCGCTTGCAATAGCCATTGCCTCGCTTTCTACAGCGAAACTGTCGGTTGTAGGCGTAGGTTGAAAATTAATGACGACAAATGCCGACGCAACGGCAAAAATCACAAACATAATACATGATGCAATTTTCAATTTTTTGTCGGAAAGTTTATCAATAAATTTAAAAATAAAAGTAAAAATTGTAATTACAACAATACATCCCAATACAATGCATACGGAGGTTAGTTTTGTCGCTCTTTTGCTCGACGACACCAGCATATGCTGCTCAGATGAATATATTGTTATCAGCGAACCGAGAAATGCAGTTAATGTAAGCAAAAAAGTCAATAGAATTATTACTTTGTTAAATACGTATGCTACTTTCTTCATTTTTTCTCTCCTTTTTTTTAATAATCATTATTTGTTCTATCACTGCAAGCGACAGATAAGGCACGGTTGTAAGCAGAATAATAAACACGTAGACTATAACCGGCATATAAGGTTCTTCGGTAATGCTGTATACGTTCATTATGAGGTCATTTGTATGTTTTTCACCGTCACACTCAAATTTGCCCTCGTACATATCCGCCTCTATACCGTTTTCTCTGTAAAAAACAATAGTTTTATTATCATTCAGCGATTTGACGGTTACCGTATATTTTTGTCTGCCGTCAGGTATTATCCGGTCGAATTTTAATGTAATTGTTTGATTTGTTCCGCTTGTTTTAATTTTGCTTTCAGAGAATTTCTTCTTAACCAGAATATTGCCGCCGCTGTCCTTAACAGTCATTTGATATAAACCGTCCTGTATATCGTCCGATTTTTTAACAGAAAAATTGATTCTGTCAAACGGGTTTTCGGTGTAAAAGCTCTGCTTAATGGTGCCGAAATCTTCATACGGCTCTAAAATTCTGGTGTATCTTGTATTTACGCTATGCGTTTTGGAGCTGACCTCATCAACCGTATATTTTTCCGATTTTGACCAGAACATTCCCAAAACTGCCGCTATAATACATAATTTTGCCGCAAAAATCTTTTTTCTGTTATTGGGCAAAATCCTCTTGTACTTTTCCGACAAATCATTCAGCATATATGATGACAGCATCAAGAGCAAAAAGATAAACGGAACGGAATAACATCTTTTTGCCTCCCAAATGAGGTAAAACAGCATACCGCCGAAAAGTGTAAGCACAGGCATAAATATCAAGCCGATGTTTTTCTTAAACAAAAGCTTAAAAAGGTAAATTGCCGCAAGTAACAATACCGCCGCCCTGTAAGCCTGGCAGTATAGGAGCATAAAGTCAAGTCTGTCGCCGGCAATGTATTTGTAAATACTGCCGTATTTATTATTCATAATCAATCTGTTTGGGTAGCCTGCCGCACCCTCGGACCAGTTGATGACCTGCTTGCCGTACAGTAGCTTTAATGTACCCAAAACGCCTTTTTCCGAAAGTCTTTTTTTGATTTCTCTGATACTGGCTTCTGTTTTTTCCTGCTTTGTCTTAAATGCCGCTATATAATCCTGATCGCCGTAGTCCAGTGTTCCATGCTCACTTACGCCCATCATTAACCAGTGAGCCATAGGGAATATGTCGTTGTCGTCGGTATCCTTGCGATAATGTGACAAGACTCCTTTAATAGCCAGAAAACTGCCCGTGAACACTATAACACAGCACAGTGAAGCGGCGGCAAATCTTTTGAACATTCCCTTTTTGATTATAAATACCATACAGGCGCATATCGCACAGGCAATGGCGGTTATCATAACAACGGGACGAATATAGTAGCCTGTCACCGTTACAAGGGCAAACAGAATGCCGTATAATATTCTCTTTTTGTTGCTCTCCGCTTTGTATGCGCAAATGCAGAAGTATAAGGAGCTTGTCATAAACGGCAGGCAAATCGTCAAGGAATAGTACCACGGTATGGACAGATACAGAATAGGCTGAAGCGTGCTTAACGCCATATATTTGCAGGCGGTTTTCACGCCGCTCAATTTGCGTACCGCAAGATAGGCGAAAATCTGTGACAGAAATACCGCA
The DNA here is from genome assembly GCA_902796955.1 of uncultured Ruminococcus sp. Taxonomy (GTDB): domain Bacteria; phylum Bacillota; class Clostridia; order Oscillospirales; family Acutalibacteraceae; genus RUG14223. Next base: position 10,012 of record CADBRB010000015.1, on the reverse strand, counting down.
AGCGCATTTAACGATATTGTGGCAAGAACGGTGTTGCTTATGCCCATGCTCAAGCATATCTTAAAGAACAGCGCCGTCAGCAGGGTGAGGAAATCATTATTGTAATACCTGCCGAAATAATCGTTTATGTCGGCGTCAATAACACTCAGCCTGCCTTTGGCTATTGCCAAAGCTTCACCCTCTACCGCTACGCTGTCCGCTGACGGTATAGATTGAAAATTAATTACAATGAATATTGAAACAACCGCAAAAATTACAAACAGAATAATAGAAACGACCTTCAGTTTCTTCTCCGACAACCGCTCCAGCAATCCAAAAGTAAACCTGAAAATTCCTACAAGAACGATACAGCCTAAAAATATACATATTCCTGTTGTTGCCGTTGCTTTATAATAGCCGGACGTATCTCTCATATAATGAGAAAAACTGTTAAACGTGTAAAGTGAGCCTATAAAAGCTATTCCGGTTAATACAAACGTTAAAAAAACAATAGCTTTATTGAACAGATAGGTTGCTTTTTTCATAGCTTTTTCTCCTAACAGAATAGATTTCCAACGTTAAAGTCGCCAGATAAGGTACTATTGCCAACAGGAAAACAGCGATATAGCACCACGTTGGCATATATGGCTCTTGTGTAATTCGGTATACGCTCATAACCAAATCGTTTTGGCTCTTTTCGCCGTCGCAGTTAAATGTTCCTTCGTACAGGTCGGAATCTATGGTGCTTTCCCGATAAAGCTTTAAAGAATTATCGCCTCCTTTATGAGATATCGTAACGCTGTACTCTGTACGCCCGTTTACCGGTACGGCATCAAAGCTGAGCTTTACAATACCTGTATTTTTAGAGCTGATATCAGTTATATCCTGCTCACTGAACTCCCTTTGAACAAGCACAGTGCCGTCCTTATCAGTCAGTGTAAGCATATATTCACCAATGCCTCGATATTTATTTGCGTGCAGCTCTATTGTATCAAAGTCGTTTTCTGTAACAAAGGTTTGCTTGATTTCATTAAATTTCAAATATGCTTTTTGCGAACGCAAATCGGTATCAAGTACACTGTAATATATAGATTGATGTTCGGCTTGAGTCCACTTGGGTATGCCATGTATAAACATTACTATGACAGAAGCGGCTATCAATCCGTGACATATGAATTTTATGCGAATTTCTTTCTGCCGGTAATTCTTTTTGGTTTTTCTTATGGAATACGGAGCAAGAGATGCAAGTAAAACCATTAAAAATAAAAACGGTACAGAGTAACAATGCTTTGCCTCCCAAATCAGATAAAACAGCATGCCGCCGAACAGAATGAGTACCGGCATAAATTCAAAGCGAATCTTCTTTGACATAATTATTTGAAAAAGCGAAAAACAAATCAATATGAGTATGACGGCTCTGTATATTTGGCAGTATAATACCAAAAACTCACTCCTGTCGTCCGTTACATATTTATATATATTTCCGTACCTGTGATTTCTTCTAAGTCGTAAATTATGGCCGGCACTGCCGTCAGACCAAGTTGTCACCTGCTTTGCGCAAATATGCCTGGCAAATCCCAAAACTCCCATACCGGTTAATCTATTTTTTATTTCAGCTAAATTGGCCTGCAATTTTTCGTCCTTTGTTTTAAAGCTGCCGGTCAATTTCACATCGTTATTATCCCAGCTGCCATGCCTGTTGAGTCCCATCATAATCCAGTGAGTTATAGGGTATTCACCGTCCGGCGACCTTTCAAAATAGTGTGATTTAACGGCTCTTATCCCCAAAAAGCATACTGAAAATACCAAAGAACAGCATAACGCAATCGAGAGTATACGCTTTAAATTCCCCTTTTTTATAATTGCATACATAAGTGCGCATATCGAATATGCTATTGCGGCTATCAGCACTATGGGTCTTAAAAAATATCCGATTGCGCTCAGCAGAGCGAACACTATGCACAGCAAAACCGATGCACATTTACTTTTAGTATGATAAATACATATACCCAAATAGAACACGCCTGTTATAAACGGCAGGCACAGTGTGGCTGAATACACCCACGGTATCATTAAGTAAAGCGTGGGCTGAAGCACACTTAAAGCCATGTATTTACACGCCTGTGTTTTGCCCCAGTGCTTTTTTACTGCGAGATAGACAAACAGCTCAGATATAAATATGCAAACGGCATTAAGCACAATGGTCCAGAGCTTTAAATCTGTTATTCCTATTGCGTTGAGTGCCTTAAAAAATACAGTAGTAAGCAAAAAAAGCAAATCGTTGTTTGTATATCTTACAAAGTACGGGTCGCTTACGGTGCTTATCTCTCCCTTTGCCACTGCGAGTGCATAGCCCTGTATAATCTTACTGTCGGTAGTGGGGAATGCCTGAAAATTCATCACAACAAACAGAGATATCAAGCCGTACACTGCAAACAGCACAAGTGAAAGCATGGTAAGCTTTTTATTTGAAAGCCCGTCTATGCGTCTGTACACAAACCTGAGTACGGTAATCAGCATTACAGCACCGGCAACTATTGCAAGCGAAGTTCCTAAAGACGCATAAGTGCCGTCAACGTTTCTTTTGAGAAGAGTAGCTGTAGAGTTTACCGTGATAACCGCTCCGCCCAGTGCCGCAAACACCAAAAGCAGAGTCATTGCAGTTATTGATTTTTGAAAAAAGCGTACTGCTCGCATACAATCCCTCTCATTCATGCTTTAACATACTGTTATGTATAACTGACATACAGACATATATAAAGGCGTAAGTTTATAGGTTGGTTTTTCATTTTACTCTGCTATTAAAACTATTTTTTCAGAGTATTCAAATAATCCTTTTCTTCCTTCGATACACGCAATGATTCTCTTATCTTTTGTATAGCTTTATTGTAGGTAACTGTGTTAAGTGTTGAGTTATGCAAATAGGATAGCGTTTTCTCTTTAAATTTTATATAGCAAACGGAAACAAGCCATGCTTGAGCCATATATACATAGTATGATGTGCTGTGTATGGCATCGCATCGCCTTAAAACCTCATCAATATAATCCGGCAGAACAAAATAGTTGAGCATCAATACAAGCCCGACCCTTATATGCCATTCATTATCGCTGTTTAACAGCTTGTCTATATAATCGAACATTTCTTCTTTATACTTTTTACATCTTTTTAATCCGGTACAAAAGCAATCGCATACAGCCCAGTTATTAACTCTCGGCAGAAAGCTGTTTATAAGCTCTGTCAATCCGTTCGCATCAGTCTTATCATTTCCTATTACTATACCCATAAGCATGGATTCTTCATAAAAATCGTTGCCGCAACAGGCGTAATATGATGCAGTATCGCCCTTGGCTATTTCTTTGCCTACGGTACGCAGTACAGGCATACGAATACCCAGCACATCGGTTGCGCCGGGTGTAAGCGATTTGTGAAAATCTCTGTACTTTTCATCTGCAAGACTTTTCAAGTAATCAATAAGCTCGGCATATTTTTGTTTAGTCCAATTATCAGTTGTAAAGTTCATATTGTTCTCTTTCCGTCAGGAGCTGACATATTTATTAAAACCTTGCATAACTACAAAAATCTTCGTGAAATAAAAAGCACGAAGATTTTTTATACTGTTTACTTTTTATTTGTCAAATAGTAGATTCCCTTATATTTTTCATAGTTGTTTTCGGCATCGCAGAATACAAAATCATGATGCACCGTCTGCTTGTCGGCAGGAGGCGGCGTCATGTAATCACCGAAGGCTATGGTGAGATAATCGTCATAACCCACCGGAACAGGAAGCATTACGCCGTCAAACTCCTTATACACCGATGAAGCAAACGCACTTTGCGGATACTTGTTCATCATATAGTGAGGTCCCGCGCAAAGCTCTTTTGTCAGGCTATGCTCAGAAAAGCTGTATTTTGACATTTTTCTTTCGGCACGTTTCCAGAGCTTTGTCCGTATTTTTTTACCTCTGAATATGCCGAGCAGGATTTTACTGCCCAAAGAAACGATTCCCCCGTGATTTTCCGGCACTACCTGTGCCAAAAAAAGAGAATACATCATGGCGTGGACTATTTGAAAAAGCTGCTTTATTTTCCCGTCGGGACATCCGTCCAGCGGGAAAATATCAATTACAATTCCCTGAGGAATATCCAAATGCGCCTGATTACTTTTTATACAGGTTGTTTCGGTATCCACAAGCGTTGTAAATATATTCCCCGTAAAAAGCTCTTCGGTTGTACGCAGGCAAACGTATCTTTTATTCTCGCTCTCCTGCTCATGCCAAAGCCTGTAAAATCTTTCATAGTCCTCACGGGGCATCATAACATCAAGGTCATCGTCCCACTTTATAAAGCCGTGTTCGCGTATTGCGCCTATGCAACCGCCGCCGCACAGATAGAAAAGTATACCGTTGCGCTCACAAAAATCCTTTAAATAAATCATCATTTGAAGGCTTTTTTCCTGCATGGCTTTTAAAGCTTCGGGTGTGAGCCGCCATTGCGGCTCGGCTGTGCCGCTCAAGGCAGCACCACCCGAACATCTTCGGAATTGTGATTTATTATAAGCTTGCCGCATACAGCAAACAATGTTTTTATATATGGAAATACAAAGATTATCGGAACAACAAGCACACAGCTTGCTATCCACAGCGCCAATCTTATGAAGAGCATCATAAGCTTTCTTCTGTTGCCTCTCATAAGAGCGCTTGACTTGGATATTGCACCGGAAACAGTGGCGTCTTCGTCTTCACAAAGCACATATCCCACCAAAAACTGCTTTAGCATGGTTGAAACAAAGAGAAGCGTACTTAAAAAATACAGAACTCCTACCGCCACCCATAGCAGATTGGTGTATTTGGCGTCTTTATCAATATATCTGAAAATCTCGTCAGAATATACGGTTATAACAGCAGGTACAAGGTAGTATACAACAGCAAAAAACACACAATATACAAGCTTGAACAGATTTAGTCTTATCGCCTTGAAATAGTTGCTTGAGTTAGAGCAAAACCAAAACATATCGCTGAAGCTTGCATCGTTTTTTGCTATTTGGTACGAAAGCTTTTTATAACCCATCATAATAGGAGAGAGAAACAAAAAAAGCAGTAAAATTCCGCCTATCGAACAGAGCATCAATATTTTTTCGGTATCCAAGCCGTCGGTATAGTTTTGTATATCAAAGATATCTTTACCGAAGTAGGCCACAACAATGCTGTAAACAAGATACAGTATAATGGGAACAGTCCAATAGATTATGCAGCCGCCGATAGATTTACCCCAGTTTTCACCCGATAAACTCTTTCCGGCCTCTTTTGTTATGTTTTTTTGCATAGACAAAGCCATCCCTCCTTATAAAACTATTATTGCATAATGATTTTTTTACAGAAGCAAGACGCAGGCAAAAAGCTGTCATCTGCATTTACGCATATGACGGTTGCTTGCAGACTCAGCCTGCCTAAGTGCCTGCGAAGGCCCTGTTTTCCTGCGTCTTTTATTTAAAAAATTATTTTACTTTATTGTTTATCTCATCAAGAGCCATCTTGATAAAATCAGCGGCAGGCATGGAGCCTATATCGCCGTTTTTACGTGAACGTACCGACACGGTACCGCTCTCAACCTCGTTTTTGCCTACTATCAGCATATAAGGTATCTTTTCAAGCTGGGCTTCTCTGATCTTATAGCCTATCTTCTCAGCGCGTGAATCACAGGTAACTCTGATTATTCCCGCACTCTTAAGCTCGGCTTCAATCTTTTTGGCGTCATCAAGATATGTGTCGCTTATAGGCAGTATTCTTACCTGCTCCGGCATGAGCCACATCGGGAGCGCACCTGCATACTTCTCGATAAGCAGAGCCAGCGTTCTTTCATAACAGCCCATAGATGTACGGTGTATGATGTACGGACGCTTGCGCTGACCGTCTTTGTCAATATATTCCATACCAAAGCGTTCGGCAAGCATGAGGTCTACCTGTATTGTGATGAGCGTATCCTCTTTGCCGTGTACGTTCTTAATCTGTATATCGAGCTTTGGTCCGTAGAAAGCCGCTTCACCCGCAGCCTCGGTATAATCAAGACCAAGGTCGTCAAGTATTTTGCGCATAAGACCCTGTGAGGAATCCCACTGTTCGGGCGTGCCGATATATTTTTCGGTATCGTTCGGATCCCATTTTGAGAATCTGTAGCTAACGTCCTCGGCAAGACCCAATGTTTCGAGCATAAATTTGGCAAGCTCCAGACAGCCCTTAAACTCTTCTTCAAGCTGTTCAGGCATACATATGAGGTGACCCTCGGAAATTGTAAACTGTCTTACTCTGATAAGACCGTGCATTTCACCGGATGCTTCGTTTCTGAACAGTGTTGATGTTTCGCCCAATCTCATCGGCAAATCTCTGTATGAACGCATACGGTTGAGAAATACTTGATACTGGAACGGACAGGTCATCGGGCGAAGAGCGTAGACCTCGTCGTCTTTTTCTTCATCACCCATTACGAACATTCCGTCCTTATAGTGATCCCAGTGACCGGATATCTTATAAAACTCGCTCTTTGCCATAAAAGGAGTCTTTGTAAGCAAATAGCCCCTGCGTTCCTCTTCATCCTCTACAAATCTTTGAAGAGTCTGGATTATTTTTGCACCCTTAGGCAGGATAACCGGCAAGCCCTGACCAATAGCGTCAACAGTTGTAAACAGTTCCAAATCTCTGCCTAACTTGTTGTGATCTCTGCTCTTAGCTTCCTCTACTGCCTTAAGGTGTTCCTCAAGCATAGACGCTTTCGGGAATGAAACGCCGTATACACGGCAAAGCTGTGCATTTTTGGCATCGCCTCTCCAATACGCTCCGGTACAGTTTGTAAGCTTTATTGCCTTTATCGGGGAAACATTCATAAGATGAGGCCCTGCGCACAGGTCTACAAACTCAGCCTGCTTATAAAAGCTTATATTTTCGCCCTTATCGGCGTGTTCTTTGCAAAGCTCTACCTTATAAGGCTCGTTCATTTCCTCTAAAAGTTCAATCGCCTTATCCGGCGCAAGCTCAAATTTTTCAAGCTCTATTCCGCTTTTAACAATGTTTTTCATCTCGGCTTCTATTTTAGCCAAATCCTCTGTGGTAAATGCTTTTTCAACATCAAAGTCATAGTAAAAACCGTTGTCTATTGCAGGTCCTATAGCAAATTTAGCTTCAGGATAAAGTCTTTTTACCGCTTGAGCCAGAATATGCGATGTAGTGTGCCAAAACGCCTTCTTTCCGTCTATGTTGTCGAATGTGAGAAGTTCAAGGCTGCAGTCGGCTGTTACCGGTGTGCGCAAATCCATTACTTTTCCATCAATTTTGCAGGCGCATACAGCCTTATACAGGCCGCCGCCCAACGACTTTGCAATTTCCGCAGCGGTTGTGCCGTTTTCATACTCCTTTACATTTCCGCCTTTGAGTGTAACGTTAATCATCTTCATCGCTTTCCTTTCTAAAAATTTTATTTGTTATTTTCACTAAAGATTTCATCTATTAGCTTATTGATTTTTTCATTGGTTGCTTTTTCGTCGATTTCTTCTTCCTCGGATTCATAGCTGTCGGTTTCCTGCTCGGCAGAGTCTATGCCCTCTCTTATGTTCTCGGAAACTTCGTATTCCTCGATTATCTTTTCGTAGCGTTTATCCTCCTCGGATATTTCATCGGGTTCTTCCACAGGCAATTCATCCACATACATATGCCTTGTCATTTCAAACAAATAGGCCACTATATAGACGCAGAGAAGTAAATCCTCATACGTCCTTATATTCTCGTTAAGACCCATTGATTGACCTGTTTTGTGAAGCCCGTAGAAATATGAGAAATTATATGCGGCGCACAGCACTACTGCGCCAAGACCGAATATAAACATATAATTCACAGTGCCGGGGCTGTCAAATCCCACATACAATACGATGTAGTAAAATAAGAACAACATCAGCAACGACAAATAAACCAAATCGAGCATCTCTGTGCCTGCGACCGCCGAGGTAGTGTAATTTAAAAACTTTATTATAAGATTGGTTATCATGTATGCCGACGGTATGAGCATTATCATCGGGTATTTTTTAAGCCCTTTGCCTAATTGAGGCACTATTGACTCCAAGCCCAGCACAACAAAAATTATTGCCGTAAGCAGTAAAAACACTGCGTTTATAATGTAAAAGTAGCCGAGCTTTTCATCATTCACGGTTTTTATGGTCTTAAAGAAATCTATAAACATAAGCGTACCGAGCAAAATAAGGCTTAAACCGCCTATGATATTGATTTCAAATTTATTATTGGGTACCGATGATTTGTCGGATTTTGAAATAACGAACGCCGCCGCCATAAATACAAGGCATACGATGATTGAAATGTAGCTTAACGCACTTTGCTGACCGTAGCTGAGATATGAACCTAATACAGCAACAATAAGTGCCGGTATAAAAAACCACCATGTATGTTTAATCTTCATATATAAATTCCATCCCTTTCAGAAGTAATCGTTTAAAAAATATATAACAGAAAGCTCTCGCTTTTATTCATAAAGCGGCGTTTGATTTAATATTAATACTGTGTATGTTGATTTGTTAAGTCGCATACATTCTAAAAAACTGCATATAAGATAATTGTAGTCTAAATACTTCTATATGTCAAGAAAAAGATAAAAAAATTATGCCTGTATCAATCAAAATCTAAGATTATCAAAAGAAAACTGCAAGTAAAAAACAGCGGTGACATTTATGCTTTTGCAAACAGTTGCAAATAGTCGCAAAAAAGGAGATATAGTATGAAAAAGACGTTCTATTTTTGTTTGGTTTTTTTAATTTGCATGGCGCTTATACCTACGATAACGCTTATGAAAACCGAAATCAAAAAACACCATGAAGCTGAAAACACGGATATAAGCATTGCCCGGATTGACGATGACTCACCCGTAACATACAATGATTTCAGACTTTTGGATACATCACAGGATAAAATACTTACTGTGAGTGACTTTAATTTTTGTTGCGGTGCGCTTGCCGCAGAGATGCCCGTAAGCTTCGACAAGGAGGCGTTAAAAGCCCAAACAGTGGCTATTTTTACATATTATTCAAAAAAGCGCAACGAAAGCCGCCTTGCAGGTTATGACAGTGATTTTGAAGTTAATACCGAACAAAATCTGATATATATACCTGACGAAAAGCTTAGAGATATGTGGGGTGATAACTATACAGAGTATTACTCGAAAATAGAGGCTTGCGTCAGTGATGTTTTCGGACAGGCTGTTTTATATGACGACGAGCTTATACTTTCGTGCTTCTGCGCTTTAAACGGCGGAACGACAGAGAGCAGCAAGGATATCTTCGGCGGCGAGCTGCCCTATCTTACTGCAGTGGCAAGCCCTGGTGACTGCTTTGCGCCGGAGTACCAGACCGAGTGTTCGTTTACAACAGATGAATTTGAGGAAATCGCAACAGGAGCGTGGCAAGGTATAAGTTTGAACGGCTCCCCACAGCAGTGGGTGACGGATATTGAGCGTACTGCATCCGGCACAGTATCTCAAATCGTTATAGGCAATGCAAAAACTACAGGCGATGAGGTGCGAAAAGCATTTTCTTTACGTTCTGCAAATTTTGATATAGTCTACTCACAGAATGAATTTGTTTTTACAGTCAGGGGCTACGGTCACGGTGTTGGAATGAGTCAGTACGGGGCGCAGTATATGGCAATTCAGGGAGCGGATTACAGAGAAATACTGTATACCTATTATCCGAACACCGTAATTGCAAAGGTAGAATAGAATTATGAAATATGCAGGATGTATACAAGTTTATTTTTCCTGAAGCTTAAAAAGAACTGAAAATCTTTTTTTAAAGCTTTAAAGAGTTTTTAAGGTTGCAGAGTATAATAGACAACAAAGAGGTAAAAACCTCTGCGGAAAGGAGTATCAAAAATGAAAACAAATAAAAAACACATCATAGGAAAGCTTTTGACGTTGATACTGACCTGTGCGTTAATACTCAGCATACCTGCAACGGTGCTTGCGTCTTCGGTGACGGAGCAGG
>CADBRB010000014.1 GCA_902796955.1 uncultured Ruminococcus sp. | reverse complement strand
ATATTTATCTGATTTATTTGTAATTTCTTGTCATTATATATTTTTGTGCGGTCTGACCGATTTGTCGACAGTCTGAGGCATTACAGAGATTAAAACATCTCTGTAATGCCATTTTTAATGTGCAATTTACTGATTTCTGATAAAACACTTTTTTAAGATGTTAATGAAAGCTTTTCATAGTGTGGCAGATGCCGCAGTCATGATGACGTATTCTGAGTACGATAAAGAAAAATTGCGGTAATCGCCATAATGATTGAATAACTTGTCATTTGAGATTATTACAAATTGGATAACATATTTTAGTATACTACGGCATATTATTTATAGAAACGCTTTAAGCAAACGGAGGGCAAGCAAATGAATACGGAAAAAAAGAATATAAAAATGCCGCACAGCCTGATTCTTGAAGACAGAAAATCTCTTGTAGTTACAGGTGTATCCGATGTAGATAGCTTTGATGAAGAAACTATAACGGTATATACCGATTATGGCGAACTAACTGTTAAGGGAAAACTCCTGCACGTCAGCAAGCTTAGTGTAGAAACCGGAGAATTAATACTCGATGGACAAATTTTATCTCTAACATATACAGAGAGTAAATCTAACGGAACGAGCTTACTCTCAAAGCTTTTTAAATAGAAATTAGAAAGGAATATGCGTTAATTCAATATCGCATGATTATAGAGCCATGGAAAAAACACTTTCTGAGCAGCTAAGCATATTTATATGGTCATGTGCATTCGGTGTTATTTTAGGTATTTTTTACGATATATTCCGCTTCATAAGAGCGGCAGGACTCAATTCAAAGCTGCACGTATATATACAGGATATAGTTTTTATGTGCTTTTGTTCATTGTTTACATTTCTGTTTACAACAGCATTCAACCAAGGAGATGTCAGATTTTTTATAGTTTTAGGTGAATTTTTAGGTCTGCTGTTATACAGATATACAGTTGGAGAAGTTACTATAAGGCTTTTTAAAATAGCACTAAAATGCATCAAAGCAACAGTGAACTTTTTAAACAAACAGATTAATAAATTAGAAAAAATCATCAAAGATGTTATATATAAGATTTATCAGTCAATAAAACGATTTGCAGAAAAATTGATGAAAATAAAAACAAAAATCAAAACAAAAAATCAATCTGCGGAGAACTCGTAGCTACGCAGATTGATTTTTATCTTTTTTAAATTTCACGATAGACAATTCTAACAAACTAAAACATTATTCACTGCAATAAATCCGTAATCTTAAATCCGTATTATGCAGGCAACATCAACTTAAAGAAATCAACTTAAATATAACCGATGATTTAATAGGGGATTTAATAGATGATTTAATCGGGGATTCAAAAATCTATCCAATTATACAAAATGACGCAGGGTTTTGTATAATTCACCCAAAGCGCACGCAAATGTAACGCGCGCCGCCCTTAATACATCCCCTGTACCAACCCTGCGCACCCCGCCTTGATAGGCGGGGCGGGGGGGTGGTAGACCTTTGAGGGAGTGGGACGGTGTACGCCTGTGCCGATGTAGCCGTAGCGAGTGCGGAACGCGGCAGTTTGCAACATAGCGGAGCGGCGGCGGCAATCTGCCGCTTGTGTAGCGCGGTGCGTAGGCGAAATAGGCGCGGCGGCTCTTACTTGATTATACGGACAGTATTCCGTCAAAATCAATCTGGGGGCTACGATATGAAATACGTGTCATTGTGTGGATGTTTGTATGACACACGTATTAAACTTGTCAACGGACAAGCCGTTGAAATCCTGCAAACTAAATACCCGATTTTCAATCCCGAAGGCGTGGAAGTGCCGCGCAGAAAGCATAAGTATAAATCGCAAAAAGCCGCTGATGATGTGGACTATATTCCGACAGAAGATGACAGAGCGGTGCGGCGCGCCCGCAAACGCGTGTATGACCTTGCTGTGTGTAATGATGATTTAAAATACTTCATTACTCTTACGTTAGACAAGGAAAAAATAGATAGATACGATTACTCGGTTATAGTATCAAAGCTTAATACATGGCTTGATAATGCTGTACGGCGTAAAGGCTTGAAGTATGTGTTGGTATGCGAAACACATAAGGACGGTGCCATACACTTTCACGGTTTGATAAATGATGTGTTTACTATGCTTGACAGTGGGAAATATACTATATCTT
>CADBRB010000013.1 GCA_902796955.1 uncultured Ruminococcus sp. | reverse complement strand
ATTGATATTTCTAATAATTTCCTTTTCCGAACCCTCGTTATCTACGTTAAAGGAAAGATTGTTTATTTTGAGCATATTAACTCCTCCGTACCGGATACTAAATCTATGATTTAAAGTGAAAATAGTATTATTCCCTAAAAATCCTTTTTTATTTGTGTAAAGCATAAGCCTTACCTATTGATTATATATTAATCTTTTTAAAAATGCAAATCTGTTGCCATAGCAACAATTATGTGATATAATACAACAAGAAATGAGGTGCGGTAAATTGATTACGAAAAAAGAGTACATAGACTCAATAAGACGATGCTATCTTTTTAACGGAATAGCCGACGAGGATATTATCGAGGCGATAAGGCTGCTTAAAGGTAGAATAAAAAACTACAGAAGAGATGAGCTAATACAGCGACTTGACGAGGGCTTTCTGAAAGCGGGACTTCTGCTTAGCGGAAGGATAGAAAGCTCATTTCAAAATGAAAGCTTTAATCAGATTACGGTAAACCGTTTGTCGCACGGTCAGATGTTCGGTGAAGCACTTGTATGCAGCGGCATAAAAAGCAGCCCGGTGCAGATAAGGGCGGTTGATGATTGTGTAGTGCTGTTTATAGACCTTAAGCAGGTATACAGCCCGGAAGTAAAATCACCTTTAAAGATTACACTTGCGGCAAATTTGATAATCAGTTTGGCGGATAAAAATTTAACTTTGAATCAAAAGGTAAGAATCCTAAGTCAAAAAAGTCTTAGGGACAGGGTACTTATATATCTGCAAACGCTTACTCCCGACAGCAGCGGATATGTAAAACTGCCTTTTACACAAACTGCACTTGCCGAACACCTCGGCGTAAACAGAAGCGCACTTTCACGGGAGCTTGGACGTATGCAAAACGAAGGCATACTCAAAATGTCACATGATAAATTAAAGCTGATTTGATTAGAAAGAAAAAACCGCCATGCTCAGTCACGGCGGTCTTTTATTTTTTCGCTTTCTTTTTCCTTTTCAAAATCGTAATACGAATGGACAAGGTTTTTGTAGCCGAGCTTTTTTATATCGTCGTATCTGACGTTATAGCGTGATTTTGTATGTCTGCCGCTTATAAGATACCGTATGCAATCCTGCGCATATGTATCTATAGCGTGCAGGCTTTGCGTTGTGTTGATGACCGAGAAGAACCAGTAGCTCCATGTAAGCTCGTTATCAACGGGGCTTTCAAGAAGCTTGCGGTTAAATATGCGTATAAATGCGGCTGCGGCTCGTTCGCCGTCAACATCGTTGCGCTTGCGCCAGCGCTGTAAAGCGTTTGTTTTGCGGCGCATTTTTTGCTTTAGCTTTTTTACTGTGGCAGGCGCAATATCTATAACGCCGCCCTTGTATAAAAAGCCTAAAAAAGTCCAGCCGTCAGACGGATTTGAAAAACATTCCTTATCGGGATTTACAGTAAGTCTGCGCATACCGAGGAACTCCTTTATGTATTCTGCATGACGCCGGACGTCTGTACTTGTGGGGGCAAACAGAATAATATCGTCGGAATATCTGGCATAGATTATGCCGTTATCGGCAAAATAAGCGTCCAATTCACGCAGATACAGATTTGCCAAAAAAGATGAAATCGGCGTTCCTGCCATTATTCCCTTATCCTCGGTTATTATCTTGCCGTTTTCGATAACATAAGGCTCTGTGAGCAGATTTTTTAGAAATTCAAACAGTGGCTTATCGTCGCCTACTGCGGCTTGCAGTACAGGCAATAAAAGAGGTATGTCCACAGAGTTGAAATAGTTGTGGATATCCACCTTATATGAATATAGCGAAGCGATGTTGCGTGTCTTTCTCAATTTTCGTATGGCGTCCTTTGCGCTTAGCCCCGGACGAAAAGAAAACAGATTATCGCTGTAAAGACCGTCGTATTTGCGAAGCATAAGATAGGTAAGTAATTTTAATACCATGTTCTCGGCATACGGGTAGGTATAGACTGTACGCTTTTTACCTGTGCTTAGCTTACTGATTACGGATTTTTTAGGCAATGCAAAGCGTTTATCTGTTAAAATAGTATTGCAAACAGGCAGATATGCACGTGAATCTATAAATGACCGAAGCTCTTTTTGAAATGATTTTGGGCAGGCAAGCGATGTTTTGTATTCATAAAAATCATTCCAGCAGTCTTCATCTGCCAGCAAATCAATAAGCGACATAATATTTCCTTTCATAAAAAACGACAAAATAAAAAACAGAAAGAGAAGACATTAAAGCCCGGATAATTCCGGGATGTACCGGGTCGTACATAAGCTGACTGCCTGCGAAGCTTATTTAATACTTATGCCGGACCCGCCGCAGGCGCATGGGCGTTCTCTTTCTGCTTTTTTCAATTATTATGCTTGCTCACAGCTTGAGAGCGTTACGTGTACGGGTGATAACATATGAGCGTGTGTTCCACCAGCCGTGATGATCATAGTAGAAGCGCAAATACGGTATTTTTTGCTCGGCGCAATTCATACGGAGCTTTTTAGATGCGCTGCTGCTTGCAAGAAGCTCTACAACAAGTGCTTTTTGCATACCGCTGTAAAATGTAAATACAGTGGCTTTTTTGCGTGGAGCTTCACATTCTAAACGATATTGAGGGAACTCTGTACGGAAAATACCGTCAAAGTATTCTACATAACTGCCATTGAAATTAAACTGGTTCTCTTCATCAGGCATTGTATCTCCCCATGAAAAACCCGATGGCGACGCTTTGGCAGGTTTACTCGGTACAGGCTGATTAACCTGCGCCACAGAAGGATTTGTGTATGCTTGCGGCTGCTGTGAGGCAGTATTGCCGTTTTTATTTATAATGTCCCTCAGTATATCTGCGGCGACTCTTTCGGTTTCCTTTTTAAAAAGTTTTGATAAAATGCCCATGTGACTAACCTCCATGCTGATTTTTACTAATACTAAGTATCAACAAAACCCTTAAACATCTATTGCATAAAATTCCGCACAGCTGCGTTGTCGAGTTTGACAGGCGTCAGCCTGCCTGCACTCTCCGCCTGTGCTCTGCAAAATTTTCTTCTGATATCTATTTTAAGTCTTTTGTTGCTACTTAGTATAAGCGGTATATAGAGTATACTATAAAATACACCCTTTTTCAACTTGATTTATAAAGTTTATGAAAAAATTTAAAAAAACTGTTGACAAGTAAACTTTGCAATGATATAATGACAATGTCAACAAAACTTGGCAAAGAGATAGGAGGAATTACATTGAATAAAGAAGAGATACTTGCTAAGAGCAGAAAAGAAAATTCAGGCAGAGATGAATACGAAAACAAAGTTATCGCTGACGGAAGCAGAATTGCACTGCTGGCGGCTGACGTGCCTGTTATAGTTGTGCTTGCGGTTGAGCTGATAGCACACTTAAGACCCTCTGTGGGCGTTTTAAGCATTGTGTTTTCGATGAGTGCGGTGTTGTTTTGGTATAAATATGCAAAGCTGAGAAAAAAGCATGAGCTGTTTGTTGCACTGATATATACGGTGATTACCCTTGCAGGTTTAGCACTGTGGATATATCAAATTCTTGAGATAGGTGGTACATATGGAAGATAAGCTTATTTTGAGGAATCGTTTAAAGGAAGTAAGGGCCGAAAAGGGGCTGTCGCAGACTGACCTTGCAGAGCTTGTGGGAGTTTCGAGAAATTCCATCAGTTCTATAGAAACGGGGCAGTTCAGCCCTACTGCAAAGCTTGCTTTGATACTTTGCATTGCGCTCGATAAAAAATTCGAGGATTTATTCTATTTTGAGTAATAAATCGGCATCAATTACAAAATTGAAAATATTGACAATTATAATCGGGTGCGTGTTTTGCGTACCCGATTTTTTATGAGGAATTATTGTTTTTTTAGTTGATTTTTTGTCGGTTGCATAGTACAATAAAACTAATACTAATTCTCAATAAAACACATTAACATCTGTTACGTAAAATACCGCATAACTTCGTTGTCGTCCTCGGAATACGTCAGTATTCCTGCGCCCTCCGCCTTGTTCTGCAAAATTTTCCGCTAACATCTGTTTAAAGCGTTTTAATGATAATTAGTATAAGGTCATTGCAAAACAAAAGGAGGAGTAACAATGAAATACGTATGTTCAATTTGCGGTTATGTACATGAGGGCAGTAACCCTCCGGGAAAATGTCATGTTTGCGGTCAATCGGGCAGCTTTAAGGCACAGGACGCACCAAAGGGCAAAGAGCCGGTTAAAAATACAGCTCCCGCACCTGCTATAGAGGCTAAGACCGTTGAGGCTGTTAAAGCACCTGTAGATATAAAATCCGTTGACATCGCAGGATATATAAATTTTGAGGAAAAAGCAAAAGAAGAGCCGAAGGCGGATGCCAAGAATAAGTACGCAGGTACTCAGACGGAAAAAAATCTTCAGGCGGCGTTCGCAGGGGAATCCGAGGCGAGAAATAAATATACATATTTTGCTTCCAGAGCAAAAAAGGACGGCTTTGAGCAGATAGCCGAAATGTTTATGAAAACTGCGGATAACGAAAAAGAACACGCTAAGATGTGGTTTAAGGAGTTAAACGGAATAGGCAGTACGGCTGAAAACCTTAAGTCTGCCGCCGAAGGCGAAAACCACGAGTGGACAGATATGTATGAGGGCTTTGCAAAGACAGCCGACGAGGAAGGCTTCCCTGAGCTTGCCAGAAAGTTTAGAGAGGTTGCTCTTATTGAGAAGCACCACGAGGAGCGTTACAGAACTCTGCTTAGAAATGTTGAGATGCAGGAGGTATTCAGAAAGAGCCAGTTCAAGATTTGGGAGTGCCGTAACTGCGGTCATATCGTTGTAGGTACTCAGGCACCGGAGATTTGCCCTGTTTGCGAGCATCCTCAGGCTTACTTTGAAATCAACTCCGATAACTATTGATAAGAAAAAATTATATTTGATAAGAATACCCCCCTTGACACCGTCAAGGGGGGCATTTTAATGTCTTTACAGTATATATTCGTTTGCGTTGCGCAGACTGAATTCATAACCGAAGCTTTTGTACATATTAACTGCGGGCGTATTATTCAAATCTACCCAATGCTGAAATGTCGGTATCTCAGCCATATATTTGTCATGGTAGGCTTGTACTATAAGCTTACCCAAGCCTTTGCCTCTGTAGACAGGGTCAACGGCTACCTGATTTATAATTGCCGATTTTTTCTCTACGGAGCTGATAAGTGCGGCGGCAAGGTCACTTCCGCAATGTATGGCTAAAACACGTCCCTCTGCAATGATATCATGCAGTTCGCTCAGTTTGGGCAAAAACGAGTATAACGGATTAAAAGTACCAGTAATAAGGTCAAATACCTTTTGAGCGTCGTTTTCGCTCGCCGTTTCGACGGTAAAATCAGATTGCTGTATCGTGCGCTTGATTATTTTATCACCCTGACAGGTCATCATACCACTTTCTCTGCCGAGATGAAATCCCATGGCTTCAATTTTTTCGATTTGAGCCAGTTGCTTTTCGTTCAATTCGCCGGTAAACGGAAATTCGATGACTGCCTGTTTATCGAGATGTACGGGTTTTGGCTCGACAGACTCCGACAAATAATAATAACAACGATAAAAATCGACTATATCATCCAGCAGGAGCAGACCACCATCCGTGTTTTCATAAAACAAAGTGCCATCGGCTGTTTTTTGGCGTATTGCCGCAGGCATAAAAAAGCAGTTGGTAAGCTTATATCCGTTTGCCTTCGCCGTACCGATTATCTCCTTGTATTGCTCGGGTGATTTTATTTTATTCATCTATATAGTCCGCCTTTAATTTTGTTCTGTCTATTTTGCCGTTTAAGTTCATGGGCATTTCCTCAAGCTGAATAAACTTATTCGGCCACATATAT
>CADBRB010000012.1 GCA_902796955.1 uncultured Ruminococcus sp. | reverse complement strand
TACTTGATGTTATGCTTCCCGGTCTTGACGGCTTTGAGGTAGTACGTATACTCAGAAAGGACGGTATTTCCGCCCCAATACTCATGCTTACGGCGCGCACCACAACAAGGGACAAGGTAACGGGTCTTAATAACGGTGCGGACGACTATATGACAAAGCCCTTTGACACTGAAGAGCTTCTTGCCAGGGTGGGTGCGCTGACACGCAGAACGGGCGATGTTATTGTAGACAGTGTAAAATATGAGGATTTAACGCTCGATATAAAGTCTGCCATACTTTCATGCAAAGAGCAATCCGTACAGCTAAGCCGCAAAGAGTTTGAGGTAATAAAAACCTTTTTATACAATCCCACCATGACGGTAACAAAGGATATACTTATCAATAATGTTTGGGGGGTTGAGTCGGATGCTACCGACAATAACGTTGAGGTATATATATCGTTTTTAAGGAAAAAGCTCAAGTACCTTAAATCTAAAATGACGATAAAAAACATACAAAAAATCGGCTACCGATTGGAGGCTAATTCATGATAAAGGGTTATCGAAAGCGGTTTGTAATCTATAATATGGCTTTAATAGGCTCGGTATTGCTTACCGTATTTGTGGTTTTGGGTATATATATGTATCAAAGCCACTGTAAAGAGCTGAAAAACACAATGATGCACGTAGCCGAGCCTCTGGATTCGCCAACTGAGTTTTTCTATCAGTTTGACGGCGGCAAGCCGCCTAAAAAGCCTGACGGCAGCTATCCGGATAATTCGGAAGATATGGCAGAAGCACCCGATAACGGCAGGTTTAATGATGATATTCCAAACAGCACAGCCACCGGAACCGATGCCTCAGATATAAATAAAAACATCGGCTTTGGCGAAAGAAAACGCAGATTTATTTCTGATGGCAAAAGGTTCAATGACAGTGACGGTGATATAGTGACCGTCTTCTTTAACAAAAACAGTAACAACATCTCAATATCAGACATCAACGGTACTGTTGACAGCGACAGAATAACCAATGCCGTTTACAAAATCGTTGCTCTCGACGATGTTTACGGCGAAGTAGAGGACTATGATTTTATCTACTATAAAGAAAGCTTTAACGATGATTATAAAATAGTTTTGGCGGAAACCTCCTATATAACTGCAAAGGTTATTAAAAACGTTTTGGAGCTGCTGCTGATATTTGTGCTTGCCATGTGTGTGTTCTTCTTTATAAGTCTTTGGCTCTCAAAGCTTGCGGCAAAGCCCATGGAAAATGCAGTTGAGATGGAACGTCAGTTTGTAGCGGACATATCGCACGATTTAAAAACCCCTATTACGGTGATTTTGGCCAACAACAGTATATTAAAAGAAAACACGGAAGCGAAAATATCCGAGCAGACGCAATGGATTGACAGCACTGACAACGCCGCAAAAAACATGATGGATATGATAAATGAAATGCTTACGCTGTCATCGCTGGAATCAGTAGAAAAAAGTGTACAGCTTGTACCTGTTGATATATCTTCTATAGCCGAAAAATCGGTACTGCAAATGGAGTCATTGGCGTATGACAGAGGAGTCACGGTTGAAGACGCTATCAACGAGGACATCACTGTTGACGCTACTCCGGAATACATTGAAAGGATTTGCAACAGTCTTCTTGAAAATGCCCTCAAATACGAGCCTGACGGCGGCAGGGTACTTGTATCGCTCAAGGAGATTAAGAAAAAAGCCGTATTAACGGTAGAGAATTACGGCAGTGTAATAGCTCAGGAGGATTTACCGCATATATTTGAACGGTTCTATCGCGGAGATAAAACAAGAAACATCAAAAAAGGGCATGGACTGGGACTGCCCATAATAAAAAAGATAACCGAGCTTTTAAAAGCGGATATGTCTGTTAAAAGCTCAGAGGCTGAGGGAACCGTATTTACCGTCACCTTTGACCTGAGTGAAAAGGAAAAGGAAAATTGAGATATATTTATAACCGGTAAAATCTGATGCGGGCTTTAATGCAAGCAGAATTATTGCCCGCTTTTTAACCTGATGTGCAAGGCTTATTTACGGCGGCGGCGAAAACAAATCGCCGCCGTTGTTTTTTATTTATTCCCTTGACATTATTAGTGTTAAGTGCTATACTAATTTGCGACAAATTCGCAAATTGGAGTGTGGATATATGTCTAAATACATTACAAAGCAGAGAAAAATCCTGCTTGATTATCTTTGCGGTCATGCAGATGAAACACTCTCCGCAAGACAAATCGCCGATGATATGGCGAAGGACGATATAAGTATAAGCGCTGTATACCGCAATCTTGCAGAGCTTGAGGACGAGGGCAAGGTAACAAGGCTTTCAAAGGGTGGCAGCAGAAAGGTATATTTCAGATATACTGCCGCAGAGGAGTGTAAGCTTCATCTTCATCTTTCCTGCAGTAAATGCGGCAAAACATATCATATGGGTACAGGCTTGACAAATATGCTCATAAGCAGTGTAGCAAAAGATACAAATTTTATGGTAGATTGCTCCAACACGATACTTTACGGCATTTGCGAGGCCTGCCTTTCACACTAAAGAGGAAAAACATATGACTAAACATAAAAAAACTGCTTCCGTTATATTTCTTCTATTATTTATCATTACTATACTTTTGGGTTTATTGGTCGTTAATTTTGAATACGAACATAATTGTATCGGTGAAAATTGTCCTATATGTTCATTGATTATTTTTTATAAATCAATGCAAAAATCGCTATTGTTTTTTTATTCTTTGTTTTTAGAGATTTTTTGCATGGTTTTGGCTAAATCAAATAAATTAGAGTTCGTTTTACAACAATTTATAACGCCTGTATCATTAAAAGTAAAACTCCTGAACAAAAAATTTATATTCTTAGTTAATTCTAATAAGAGGAGATTTTTAACATGAAAAAAACTTTTGCTATAATTATAAGTGTTGTTTTAGTGTTGACAAGTATAACCGGGTGTATAAAGACTCCGGATAAAAACAACAACAAAAAGTTTAGTATAGTTACAACCATTTTTCCGGAATATGACTGGGTTCGAGAAATAACAGGCGAAAATAATGACAACGTTAATCTTACAATGCTGATTGACAGAGGCGTTGACCTGCATAGCTTTCAGCCCAATACAGACGATATGATAACCGTATCCACCTGCGATATGTTCATCTATGTGGGCGGAGAATCGGACAAATGGGTCGATGACGCTCTAAAGAGTGCCGTAAATAAGAACATGGTGGTAATAAACCTGTTGGAGGTTTTGGGTGAAAACGCCAAAGAAGAGGAGCTTATCTCCGGTATGCAGGTTGAGGAAAATGAAGATGAGCATGACGACGGCGAAACAGAATACGACGAACACGTTTGGCTTTCACTGAAAAACGCCGCCGTTTTATGCGAGTATATAGGCAACAAGCTGTGCGAGTGTTTACCCGAAAGCAAAGATATTTATTTAAGGAATACCAAAAGCTACGTCAAAAAGCTCAACGAGCTTGACAGTCAATATAAATCTGCGGTATATTCAACCAGCAAAAAAACGTTGCTCTTCGGCGACCGCTTCCCGTTCCGCTATCTTGTAGATGATTACGGCCTGGATTATTATGCAGCTTTTGCGGGCTGCTCGGCAGAAACCGAGGCCAGCTTTCAAACAATAATTTTTCTTGCAGGCAAGGTAGATGAGCTTGGTTTAAATTCTATAATGTGCATAGAGGGCTCCAACGTTTCCATTGCAAATACCATAAGAGAAAACACCGCTTCCAAAGATCAAAAGATATTGACGCTTGATTCCATGCAGTCAACCACTGCTGAGGATGTAAAGAACGGCGTTACCTATCTTTCTATAATGCAAAGCAATTTAAGCGTTTTAAAGGAAGCATTAATGTAAGGGGATTTAAAAATGGCACAGCTTATATGTGAAAACCTCGCTTTGGGCTATGACGGGCGAGAAATACTGAGCGATTTGAATTTCAGCGTAGACGCAGGCGATTATCTGTGCATAGTGGGCGAAAACGGCTCAGGCAAAACCACGCTTATGAAAACAATACTGGGCTTGCAGTCGCCAATCAGCGGCAAGCTCTCTATGAGTGAC
This sequence comes from uncultured Ruminococcus sp., assembly GCA_902796955.1. Lineage (GTDB taxonomy): Bacteria > Bacillota > Clostridia > Oscillospirales > Acutalibacteraceae > RUG14223. Next base: position 12,424 of record CADBRB010000012.1, on the reverse strand, counting down.
GGATTGAGTCAAAACGAGATAGGCTACTTACCCCAGCAAACACTTGTACAGCGTGATTTCCCCGCATCTGTGTGGGAGATAGTATTGTCCGGCTGTCAAAACAGCTGCGGATTGCGTCCGTTTTATAACAAGGCGGAAAAGCAGCTTGCTAAAGAAAACATTAAAAAAATGGAGCTTGAGCCGCTTGTAAACCGTTGCTACCGTGAGCTTTCAGGTGGTCAACAGCAGAGAGTTCTGCTTGCACGGGCATTGTGCGCAACACATAAAATGCTCCTGCTTGACGAGCCTGTTTCGGGGCTTGATCCCAAAGTGACAGCTGAAATGTACAGGCTAATAGAAGAGTTGAATAAAAAAGACGGTATAACCGTTATAATGATATCGCATGATTTAGACGCCGCCTTGCAATATGCCAACCGTATACTGCACATAGGCAAAAAGGTGTTTTTCGGCACAAAAGAGGAATACCTTAAAAGCGAAATCTCCGGTGTTTTTGCGAAGGGAGATGAGTAAATCATGGGAGAAATCTTTGACAAGCTGTCTTTATATCTACAGTTTCCGTTTGTTCGCTATGCTCTTATTGTCGGTGTATTAATAGCACTTTGCTCATCGCTTTTGGGCGTTACATTAGTATTAAAACGCTTTTCGTTTATAGGCGACGGACTTTCTCATGTGGCATTTGGAGCTATGGCGATAGCCTCCGTGCTTAAAATGACAAATGATATGCCGCTTGTATTGCTTATCACCGTAATTTGTGCCATACTTCTTTTAAGAACAGGTCAAAATACAAAAATCAAGGGTGATGCGGCAGTTGCGATGATATCCGTAGGTGCATTGGCAATAGGTTATCTGCTGCTGAATCTGTTTTCAACCTCCGGCAATCTTTCGGGCGATGTATGTACTACTCTGTTCGGCTCAACGTCAATACTGACGCTTTCACAAGATGAAGTCTGGCTGTGCGTTGTTCTTTCGATAATAGTGGTCGCCGTATTTATTCTATTCTACAACAAGATTTTTTCCGTAACATTTGACGAAAGCTTTGCCCGTGCAACAGGCACTAACGCAGGCGTATATAATCTGCTTATTGCAATCGTAATAGCGGTTATTATCGTTTTGGCTATGAATCTTGTAGGCTCTCTGCTTATCTCTGCACTTGTTATTTTCCCGGCACTTTCGGCAATGCGTATTTTCAAGAGCTTCAAATCTGTTACGCTGTGTTCTGCCGTGCTTTCGGTATTCTGCACGCTTGCCGGCATGATAATATCCATATTATCCGGTACTCCCGTAGGCTCAACCATAGTTGCGGCAGATATAGCGGCATTTTTGATTTTTTATATTATCGGTATGTTTAGCGGAGGTTCAAAAAAATGAAAAAGCTTATATGTACAATACTTTCATTGATAGTTATATTTTCTTTTACTTCCTGTTACGGCGGCGCGGATAACCGTACTGCCGGCACAAATCAAAAAACCGTAGGCGATGTATTAAACAATATGATTTCATCATCTCAAAGCGATACCTCTGCCGACAGTACGGCAAGCACCGATGTTACGGCGATTGCCCGCGCCGCCGAAGGTGATACAAGCGGAGATTTTGATGTGGATCTTACACAGCTTAGCAGTACAATGGTTTACTCTGAGGTATATAATATGGTGACAGAGCCGGATAAATACAAGGGCAAAACCATAAAAATGCAAGGACCGTTTGCAGTATACAGAACCGATGACAAAGATTACTTTGCCTGTATAATAGCTGACGCTACTGCGTGCTGTTCTCAGGGCTTGGAGTTCCGGCTTGACGGAGATTTTAAATATCCGGACGATTACCCTGCCGAAGGAACGGTAGTAACTGTTACCGGCACCTTCAACACTTACAATGAGGGCGAGGCAATGTATTGTGAGCTTATTGACGCTCAGATGAGTTTATGAGTCATATAAAACTTTGCAGTTAAACAATAGTTTACGGCACTGCGTAAGATGCAGAAACAATTTATATACAGCACCGGAGCAAAATCTTCGATTTTGCAAGGGCTTCGAGAAATCGAGGCAAATTTTACGAAAACAAATTCGTAGGCGTACATGTTTGTCGACAGTCTGGGGCTGTAAAGATTAAGAAAGGATATATAGAATCAACATGAGATACAAGCTTGCTGTTTTTGACTTGGACGGAACTATTTTGAATACGATTGACGACCTTACCGACAGCACAAATCACGCCCTTGCACACTTTGGATTTCCGCTGCGCTCATTATATGAAGTAAACGGCTTTGTCGGCAACGGTATACACAAATTAATTGAGCGTGCCGTTCCTCAAGGCACGTCCGAGCAGGATACAGAGAATGTTTTCAAAGAATTTGCAGCTTATTACAAAACACATTGCGACATTAAAACAAAACCCTATGCAGGCATTGAGGATTTGCTCATTATTTTACGTAATTCCGGTTGTAAAACAGCAGTCGTTTCAAATAAAGCAGATTTTGCGGTAAAAAAGCTTTGCGACAAATTCTTTCCCTCGCTGTTTGACGCTGTAGTAGGCGAAAAATCCGGCATTGCACGTAAGCCTGCGCCAGATACGGTAAACGCCGTGTTGAAAGAATTGAATATCCTGAAAGAAAATGCGGTTTATATCGGTGACTCTGACGTGGACATACAGACAGCCGCCAATGCGCACATGGACTGCATATCAGTAAGCTGGGGGTTTCGCAGTACTGAGTTTTTACAAAATAACGGAGCAGCAATTATTGCAAACAAACCCGATGATATCAGAGATATTATTTTAGACGATATCAACCTGTAAAAGCTTAATAAAATATTAACAGGCAAGTCATCTTTGATAAATGGCTTGCCTGTCTTTGATTTAACACCAATGCACGATTGAAATTGAATTTTGTTATTATAACAGCTCTGTATTATCGGTCCGACTTACGGACAGATTAAAGCTTTCTGTATTTTTTAACGCTTCTCTGCTTCTGCTTTTTGCTGTTGTAAACTATCATCATAATTACATACACAACAAATAAAATCGCAACGGCAGTTATAGAGAACACAAACCACTTTGACGTAAGAATGTTTTTGCCGGCTTGAAGATAGTACAGAACCGCACTTCTCTCCACTGATTCGGTAGCTATAAGATTTACAGTGGTAAGCTCCTGATTTGCATAGCTTATGGTAGCCGTACCTATAACATCACCTGCCCTGATAGGCGTATCAACGCTTTCGGGTACATGAGTCTTAATATCTATACTTGAGCTTTCAACATTTACGGGAAGCAATGTAGTATAGCCCGTTTCGGGTACAAGCAGAACAGTATCCTTATTCCACGCATTGTTTACGGCAACCTCGCAAATAGGTTTTTGCTCATCAATTACGGATTTTAATTCAAGCGACGAAAACGCCCATTCATACAAAGCCTTTGTATCTCTCATGGCTCCGTTTTCCTCTATCTCGTTTCCGTTCTTATCGGATGACGGTGCACCAAAGGCTACACACAGATATGTATAACCGTTTTTTATAGCGTAGGAAACAAGGCAATATCCGGATTCATCACCGCTCCAGCCGGTTTTTATACCTCTGCAGTATTCATAGTAATAATCCTCTCCCCTTGCAGGATCTATAAGCTTGTTTGTTGTTATAAGCGGTCTGTCCTCACCTAAAATGTAGGATGTAGACATACCGCAAATCTCTGTAAAATGCGGCATTTGAAGCGCATATCTCGCTATAAGATACATATCCTCCGCAGTGGTGTAATGGTCATCGGAGTAAAGCCCGTGAGGATTTGAAAAATGTGTATTCTTACAGCCAAGCTCAATCGCCTTTTCGTTCATCATCTCAACAAATTTATTTATATTTCCTTCGCCTAAATGATAAGCCAATATAAGTGCGGCGTCGTTACCTGATTGTATCATCAAGCAGTGTAAAAGCTGAAGCACCGTTACCTTTTCACCGTCCCGCAAGCCCGCAAGAGAGCTGCCCGTACCGTCTAACAGGCTCAGCACTTTGCCCTCAACCTTTACAACCGAAGTTTCAACATCGCCGAACATTTCTGCCGCAACAATATATGTCATTATTTTTGTGGTAGATGCTGGCGCGCGCCGTTCTTGAGCATTCTTCTCATAGACAAGTATATCTTTGTCAAGATTTACAAGGTATAAAGCTCTCGTTGTAGTATCAAAATCTATATTAAAAGTCAGTGCAGTTGCATAAACTCCCGAAATGTACGAAAAAATCACGCAAAATATTATACAAAACACTGAAATTCTTGAAATTAACTTTTTAAGCATGGAAAAATCACCTTTTTTGTGTTAGTATATATATCGTACATTTATTTTACACCATTTTTGCAATAATAGCAAACTATTTTTTAAAAAATTACGTAATTTAACAGTGTGATTAAAACATTGTACCTGTCAGTTGCAAAATCTTTGTATAATGCACAACGATTTGGAGGGAAAAGACTTGATTTATGTTACCGGTGATACTCACGGTGAGCTGGCGTGCTTTGATAATCCTTTAATAAGAAAGCTTAAGAAAAAAGATTCTTTAATAATATGCGGCGATTTCGGTTTTCTTTGGGATAACACCGAGGACGAGAAAAAGAACCTGAAATATCTTTCCAAACGCAGATATCAAATCCTGTTTGTAGACGGCACGCATGAGAACTTTGACCTGCTCAACAGCTATCCAATAGTTGATTACAAGGGCGGCAAAGCGAGAAAAATAAGCAATAACATATTCTATCTTATGAGAGGTCAGATATATGAAATAGACGGCAAAACCGTATTTGCCTTCGGCGGCGGAGAATCTCCCGAAAAAGAGCTGAGAATGCAAATGGGTAAATGGTGGAAGCAGGAAATGCCTACTCTCAGTGAAATGCGTGAAGCCTTTGAAAATCTGAAAAAGCATGACTTAAAAGTAGACTATGTTATATCTCACGAGCCTTCGGCATATGTTCGCAATATGATAGACCATAAATCGGATATAAACTCGGTAGCGGCTTTTTTCGACGGTCTTGAAAAGAACATCACCTTTACAAAATGGTTTTTCGGCTCTCAGCACATAGACCGTAAGATAACCTCAAAGCATTATGCTCTGTTTGACAGCGTTATACCTGTTGAACCAAAGAATAAACGTAAGTAGGTTGAATAAAATGAGAATAATACACACATCAGACTGGCATTTGGGTAAAACGCTTTGCGGTCAATCGCTTATAGATGACCAAGCATATTTTATCAATGAATTTTTTCTGCCTCTGGTGCAGGAGCAGACACCCGATATAGTTATAATATCGGGTGATATTTTTGACAAAAATATAGCGCCGGTTGATACCATACGTCTTTTTGACAGCTTTATAGGCAAAATGTCCAAGCTTAAAATACCTCTTGCCGTGATAACAGGCAATCATGACAGCCGTGAGCGCATAGCGATAGGCACCGAGCTTCTCAAAAACAGCGGCATATATATAGCCGCAGATACCGGTGCTTTTAACTCCCCTGTTGAGCTTTGCGAAAACGGTATAAAATATAAGATTTATCTTTTGCCTTATTTCAGTAAACAGCAGGCAAACGAATATCTCGGTGAAGATTGTGACGGATATGCCGACGCTTTCGGAAAAATCATATCCAAAATAGAGCAGACCATGAGCACCGACGATGTAAATATACTGGCGGCACACTGCTTTGTAAGCGGTAGCAGCCTCTCGGAATCAGAAAACCCCATATATGTCGGCAACTCATCGCAGGTAAGTGCCGGGTTGTTTAAGTCCTTTGACTACACGGCACTCGGTCATCTGCATTCTCCGCAGTATGCAGGGAATAATATACGATATTCCGGCTCGCCGCTCAAATATTCATTTGATGAGGAAAGGCAAAAAAAATCAGTAACTCTTTTAGAGCTGAACGGTAAAAATATAGATGTAAAAGAAATTTGCGTACCCGCAATTCATGATGTAAAAACGTTGACGGGAAGTTTTGACGAGCTTATGGTAAGCGGAGAGAAAAACCCGTCCGAGGACTATATTCATATACACCTTACGGACGACTTTCCGATATTTATGCCCGTTGACCGATTGAGAGCCTTTTACCCGAATATACTCAGTCTTTCATGCGACTATATTGACTTGAAAAATGAAATTACAGAATATACTGCTGAAAAGCAAAGCTCCGATGAAGAGATGTTCAGGCAGTTTATGCTTCAGATTAACGGCTCCGAGCCTACAGAAGCAGAGCTTGAATTATTTATGTCTTATCTCGGTCAAGCCGATGCGGAGGTGAAAATCCCGTGAAACCCATTGAACTGACTATTCAAGGCTTTGGCTCCTATATAAATAAATGCACTATTGATTTTTCCGCCTTTGAAAATGACAGGCTGTTCCTGATAACAGGCTCCACCGGCGGAGGAAAAACCACCATACTTGACGCCATGTGCTTTGCGCTTTATTGCCGTGCAACCGGCGGTTTGAGAAGCTGGGAGCAGATGCGCAGTGTGGGCGTTGACGACGATTATCCTACAAAAATAGAATTTGTTTTTGCAAGCGGCGGCTGTACATATAAATTTACAAGGAGCCGCAGTATATATTTGTCAAGGAATAAAACCGAAAAAAAGGCTCGTGATGAACACGCCTGCTATAAGCTTGACGGCAATGACTGGCATTTGATAGAGGAGGGTGCAGAATCTCATATAAACGCACGTGCAACGGAGATTTTGGGGCTTGATTGCGAACAGTTTTCAAAAATTATCGTATTGCCCCAGGGTGAATTCAGAAAACTCCTTTTGGCAAGCTCCAAGGAAAAAACCGCAATATTCGAGAAGCTTTTTCTCACCGAAAAATGGTCGTTTGTCACCGACCGTATTCGTACTGCGGCAAAGGAGCTTAAAGATTCTCTTGAAAATATGCACAGTGAACAGGGTATTCTTCTTTCCGGCGTCGGTGCAGAGTCTTGTGCGGAGCTTGAGCAGAGGATTATTGCTCTGACAGAGGAACAGCATGAAAAGGAGCGCATTAAAAAGGATACATCGGCAAAAATAACCGAGCTTGAAACGCTGATTAAGAATATAAACGAGGTAAATGCGGTTAAGCAAAAAATCATAAAGCACAAAAATGAGCTTGACAATCAGCAACGCCTGAAAACAACCGCCGATGAAGAATTTAAGCGTATGGATGCAGAGCATAAAGCCAATGAAAAAATGCAGTCCGTAATAAACTCGCTCAACGGGCAGATAGGCGTCTTTATCGCCGCTCAAAGCAATGCTTCAAAGCTTAAGGACATTGAAAAGGCAATTACCGCCGCAAACTCACATCTTAAAGCTAAGGATAACGAGCTGACAGGCTGTGTACAACAGCTTGAAAACAGCAAAAAGACAATAGCCGCAATAGAAAAACGCATTGAACAGGCACGAAGCCGTTTAGACACAAAAGCCGCTTTGGTACAAAAGCTGCTAACGCTTAAGAGCATAGAAAAAACATACGATAAGCTTCAAAACGCAAAGAAAACTCTTAAACAGGTTGAAGAAAAAGCCGCCGTATGCAATGATAAAAGCGAAAAGGAACGTGTAAAGCTTGAGCTTTTACAAAAAGAAATCAAACAGCTGGAGCATTTGAAATCACAGGATATGGCGGCTGTGCTTGCGGACGCTTTACAGGACGGTGCGCCCTGCCCCGTGTGCGGCTCTGTACATCACCCCTCACCCGCCGTAAAATCCGCTTCAACGCAGGATATACAGAGCAGGCTTGATATACTTAACCAAACCGCAGATGAAGAAGCCGGCATTTGTGAAAAGCTCAAAAATCAGCACTTAAGCGCATTGGCTGAGAAAAACAATGCCCAAAAAACTGTTGACGAGCTACAGGCGGAATGTGACGGCTTTAACATATACTACAGAACGGTAACTGATGATATCCAAAAAACCGAGCTTGCAATAGCGGAGCTTGACAATTTGAAAAATACCGTTGATACCGATATTTCAGAGCTTGCAAAGCTTAAAAGCTCTGTGGCAAAGCTTGAATCTAAAATCACCGAAATACGGCTCGATACGGAGAATACAAGAATAAGTATTGAAAAAAACTCCGGCACCAAAGAGCAGATTATTAGCGCAATGCCCGATAATATATCACCCGATGAAATAGACGCTAAGCTTGACGCACTTACAGAGCAGAATAACAGATTGACCAAACAGCTTGAAACGCATAATAAATTGTATAATGAAGCCGTAAGAAAACAAGAGGTAATCAACGCACAAATACACCAGCTTAAATCACAGCTAAGTGAATTTGAGAATGAATATGCGGCAATAACCGAGCGCACAGGCGAAACAGGCTCATACGATACGGACGCCTTGAACGAAAAGCTTACAGCACTTAAAGCTTTACACGAAGATTGCACGGAGCAATCAGGCAAGCTGTTAAGCACCTTAAAGTTTATGAATGAAACCGAAAAACGGCTTAAAAGCCTTTCGGATAAATTTGAAAAAGCCGACAGAGATTATAAAACCATCGCACGCCTGTCCGATATAATATCGGGCAAAAACGCTATGAAGGTATCCGTTAAAACCTTTGTGCTAACTATTATGCTGGACGGAATCATTGCGCAGTCGAACATATACCTTTCAAAATTCAGCAACAGCAGATACAGCCTGCACAGAGTAATTGACAAAACAAAGGGCAACGCTATGAGCGGACTGGACATTGAGGTCTTCGACGCATATTACGGTATGTATCGTTCGGTAGGTACGCTCTCAGGCGGAGAGCTGTTTCTTGCTTCACTTTCATTGGCATTTGGTCTTTCGGATGTAGTTCAAAGCTATGCCGGCGGAGTACATCTTGATTCGATATTTATAGACGAGGGATTCGGCTCTCTGGATAAGGAAACGCTTGACACAGCAATGCGTGCATTAAACCAAATAAAGGACATGGGCAGACTTGTAGGTATTATATCTCATGTAAGCGAGCTTATGGCTATGATAGAGCCAAAAATAATCGTAAAATCAGATAAAAGCGGAAGCTATGTGCAGGTGGTGCTGAGTTCTCAAAAGATGTAGCTTTAAGCTCTCCGGTTTAATTTTGTGTAATTATGCCAAGCGTAATCAATAACTTTTTTATCTGCGGCAACTGTGTTTGTGAGAAAGACAACTGCTCATTTCAATAGACTATTACAAAATATTGATGTGAGTACGCAAATATAAAAATTAACATTTTGAAAAAATTTCTTTAAATTGGTGACTTTTGTAAATATATATGGTATACTTTGCTTTGGTTTGATTAACTTGTTATGGCTCTGCATATCAAGAGCAAGCTGTGATTAAACCAATAAATTTTTGAAAACACGGAGGTTATTATATGAAGAAGATAATAGCAGTAGCTTTAGCGTTGAGCATGGCATTGGCCATAACCGCCTGTGGCAAGGACGACGATAATAATTCATCGGCGGCGCCTGTGGCAAGCACCGCTTCTTCACAGGTTTCAAGTGAAGAGCCGGAGGTATCACTCCCTGTTGAGAGCGAGCCCACACCTGTTTCAAGCAGTAACGAACCCGAAGAAAAGGAATGGGAGGACTCGGATTTTGACGTTTACGGATTAAGCGGAATCTCCAAGCCTGATTTCGGCTCTGAGCCGACGCACTACTGGGCAACAGCACAAGGCGGCATAATTGCTATGTGGGAAGGCGTAACCGATATGGACAAAATTGCCGCATACGGCAACGCTCTGTTTGCTACGACCGAAGGATTGGGCGGCAATTACAGTGTAGCCTATAGTCCCGAAACATCAAAGTGGGAATATAACACAAAGTATGCATCATTTGAAGAAGCGCAAACGGCATGGACATCTGAATATTATTATTCAGAGTGGTATTATAAGAATAACGGCGTGCTGGTAAATGTATCTTATTACGGTGATGGCACAAATGTTACCCTTAAATTATTCCCCTACGGCGAAGCATAACAGCTGAATAAGTATAAAACCTCCTCATGTTTGGCATGTCCAAGCGCATGAGGAGGTTTTTTCTTTGAAAAAAACAATCGGTCATTCATTAAAGAATAACCGATTGCTAATATTTTCTGCACTTTATCAGCTACCGTATAACTACGGCATATAAGATATTTCTTATTTCAACGTAAGCTCTGAACCGAAGCTGAGAATAATCTCATTTTTGTTGTTTTCGTCAAGAATTTTTATTTCTGTTCCGAGATTTTCAAAATAGATATCCCTGTAGAGTATGGATGAAATATATATATCATTTTCAGATACATCGAATACATATTTATCATGTTCAAGAGTACCGCCCTGCTCCCTATCTAATATGTCATTACCCGACATTTTGAAAAGTGAAACGTATATCTGCTTGCCGCTGAACACATTATCATATCCGATTACAGCAATTCCCTCAGTATTAATAATAATCGAGCGTGCCTTTTTGCCGCTTTTTTCTTCAAGCTTCTTTACGTAAATAGTGCCGCCGTCTTTCCACTGCAGGAAGGTCCATTCCTTTTCAAGATTACCGTAAAGTGTCGGGTCGCCTGACACCCAATAAGCTCTAAATGTATCATTTGATGTGTTGTTCTTTACCTCAACCTCATATACACTGCTGTACTTTTTAGCAAGATCCTTTGGTGAGATTTCATATGAGGCCTCTGTTTGAAGATAGTTATAAAAATCCTCAACAAATTTTTCAGATTCTTCAAGCCTTTGTTCGTAGCTTTTTTCGGTATCACCGCTTTGGTTGCCGTTGCTTGCCGGAGGGTCATTCTCTTTAAACCAATCACATCCGGTAAATACAAAAACACTCATCAATACAGCGATAAATAAAGCTATTCCCTTTTTCATGTAAGACCACCCTTTTCATAAATATTTAGATGCTGTTTTTTAACAACGGATATACTCAGCAAAACCGCTTGTTAGAATTATCGCATTTTATGCAAATAGCATTATAAAAATGAGATAAAATCAGGTTATTAAAAAAATTAATCCCTGCACACCGCCGCTCGGCGGCGTGCAGGGTAATTTTACTTAGCCTGTATATTTACTTTACCACGAAATTACTGCGTCTGTCAAGCCATATTTATCCTGAAGATTGTAAGTTATTCCGTGAACTGTACCTGTACCGTTGACTATTGTCATTTTACGTGAACGTACATCGTCCTGATATTTGCTGCTGGTATTATTAAGTGCGCCCTGTACAAGTGCAAGTTGCTTCTGAGATTCTGTCATACCGGATGTATCTACCACATTTTTAGCAGTCCAGTTTTGGATAGATATATCAAAGCACAGTGCCAGCGATCTCTCTGTTGTAAGTCCATACTTTTTAAAGAGAGACTTTGCCTGATTTACATAGCTTGTAGTATGATTTCTCTGTATCTGCTGGAAGTTGGGCTGTCTGCACATATTTTCAAGTGCAGCTTTCCAATCGGATTTAAGGACACCGTTTTCATGCATATTGTCAATTACCCACTGAAGCTGATTGTCCGATTCCAACAGATCAAGTATACCTTCGTAATAATCTGAGCCGAGTGCCGTTTCAGCTTCTGTAGGATAACCGGTTACATAGTCGGAGAGCAATGGCTGGAGTGAACCTGAACCAATGTTCCACTGATACATACCTACCGAAAGACCTGCACCGTCGAAGTTACCTGCAACATTTACATATCCTCTGCCTTCAAATGCGGCTGTTATTGCAAATGCCTTTGCAAGAGCGTCATCATACGAAACCGTACCTGCCGGTACTGTACTGCTTGCCTGACTGCTGCTTGACGGCTTGCTGCTGCTTGACGGCTTCGGATTGTTCTTATAATTCGGATGTGCATAAGCTGAAATTACAAATGTGCTTGAGCTCTTACGATCTTTCTCAGCAACCGTATTGCCATTTGTCTGGCTTGCGGCAGATGATGTGTTACCTTCTATGGTATGTACCTTACCTGTACTTGAATCATAGTAATCAACTATACCTACATGGTTGTACTGACCGGGAGCATCCGGGTCTTTATTATCAAAGAAGATTATGTCGCCCTTTACAGGTGTATAGCTGCTCGGATCCTTGAGCACACCGCTCGGGAAACCTGTTGCCATATAGTAGCAAGACGCTGATTTCGGTATTATATCTGTTCCTATGCCTGCCTTATTGGCGCACCATGAAACAAACGTTGCACACCATGCATATGAGTACGTATTACCTATTTTTCCCATCCATACTGTGTAATCGTTTGGTCTGCCATATACGCCTATCTGCGTTCTTGCAATTTCTACGATATCGTTTGCCATATTGCCTGTAAGATTTGCACCGCTTATCGGGTTTGCAGGTACCACGCCGTCTACCGGAGCACTTGCCTGCTCAATAACCTTATACTTAGCATTCACAAGCTGCTTCGGTGTTGTCTGCTTAGCGTCTGTAGCTGTTATTCTATAGTAATGCTCACCTAATGAAGCTTTACCGAATACGATG
>CADBRB010000011.1 GCA_902796955.1 uncultured Ruminococcus sp. | reverse complement strand
TAGAAATAGAGCCTGAAAGCTTTATTCAAAAAATTGAAAAGCTCAAGGAATACGCAAAGGAGAATAATTCTGAAAAAACTCTTGAAATGCTCCATGAGATAGTTCCGACTTTTCACACTGAATCTTAAAATTGAAGGTCTTGCAAATATTTTTTCTAAAATATTCATATACATTTAACTGACTCTTATTCGTTGTCATATGAATTATTTTGTGTACTTTTATGAATGAAACACATTTAAAAGCAGATAACAGAAAGGTGGATGTATGCTATATGTGTGGTATTGTAGGATATGTAGGATACAGAGATTGCAGTGATGTTCTCATTGAATCTCTTAAAAAGTTAGAATACAGAGGTTATGACTCCGCCGGCATTGCGGTTTTTGATAATAATGAGATAAAGGTTGCAAAATCAAAAGGCAGACTTACCGATCTTGAAGAAAAGATGAAAACTATAGGCAAGCCAAAGGGCACGGTCGGTATCGGTCATACACGCTGGGCGACGCACGGCGTACCTTCTGATATCAATTCTCATCCGCATGAGGGAGGACGTGTGACCATTGTTCACAACGGTATAATCGAAAACTATCAGGAATTAAAGGATATGCTAATTAAAGAAGGCAGAACGTTCATAAGCGACACCGATACGGAAGTAGTCGCTCAACTTCTTGACTACTATTATACGGGAAATCCCGTTACAGCTATATCCGAAACAATGAAAGAGCTTAAAGGCTCATTTGCACTCGGCATAGTTTTTTCTGATTTCAGCGATACCATATTTGCGGTTCGCCGCGAAAGTCCGTTAATTGTTGGCGTAGGGGATAAGGAAAGCTTTATTGCGTCTGATGTTTCTGCCATTTTACAGTATACAAAAAACTACTATCTTTTAGAGCATGACGAAATTGCTGTTTTAAACCATTACAGCACAAAGATTTATGATTTGCATTACAACGAGATAAACAAGGAATTGAAAACGGCAGATTGGGACATTGAAGCCGCTGAAAAATGCGGCTTTGAACATTTTATGATGAAGGAGATAAATGAACAGCCCACTGCCATAAAAACCACGGTAACTCCGAGAATCCGCAACGGTATGCCTTATTTAGATGAATGCGGCATAAATGATGAGCTGTTAAAAGGAATAAAGCAAATTTTTGTTGTTGCCTGCGGTACGGCTATGCACGCAGGAATGGTGGGAAAGTATGTTATTGAAGCCTTGGCACGAGTACCTGTAGTTGTTGATATAGCCTCAGAATTTCGCTATCGAGATCCAATCGTCGGCAAAGATGATTTGGTCATTATAATCTCTCAATCGGGAGAAACCGCCGACAGTATTGCCGCTATGCGCCTTGCCAAAAAGCTCGGTGCAAAAACTCTCGGTATAGTAAACGCAAAGGGGAGCACCATCGCAAGAGAATCGGATATGCTGATATATACTCACGCAGGACCGGAAATCGCCGTTGCCTCTACAAAAGCATATATGGTACAGCTTTCCGTACTGTATTTATTTGCGTTCAGACTCGCATATGTTCACGGCAAAATTACCGCTGAGCAGTGTGCCGGATATGTATGTGAGCTACACAAAATACCTGAAAATATCGAAAAAATATTAAAAACAAAGGAGCAGGCACAGTTTATTTCCAACAAGCTTATAACCGCTGACAGCTTGCTTTACATAGGTAGAGGACTTGACTACGCTTTAAGCATGGAAGGCTCGTTGAAGCTCAAGGAGATATCCTATATTCATTCGGAAGCATACGGTGCAGGTGAGCTTAAGCATGGCACTATTTCTTTGATTTCCGGCGGTATGCCTGTAATTGCCGTTGTAACTCAGACCAATATTATAGACAAAACCGTAAGTAATATAAAAGAAGTTAAGTCAAGAGGTGCTATGGTTATTGCCGTATGCCGTGAAAGTGCGGTCATTGATGAATCCGCAATCGACTACCGTATAAACGTACCTGATATAGATGATATCCTTATTCCTATGGAGGCGGTAGTTCCTCTTCAGCTTATTGCTTACTATACAGCAGTTTTAAGGGGCAACGATGTTGATAAGCCAAGAAATCTTGCAAAATCAGTT
>CADBRB010000010.1 GCA_902796955.1 uncultured Ruminococcus sp. | reverse complement strand
CGCAAAGAGTATACGACTATTAAAGTAAAATATGCATCAAGCTGAAAAACTGCAAATCTTTTTTTCTTTTTATTTCTTTTATCTTCTTTAATCTCAATTCCTTTTTTGTGCGGTTTCAATCAGCTCATAGCAAATATACTAAAAGAGTACGCATAACAAACTATATTAGTTCTGTCAAACGGTCAATAACACCGAAATAACAACCAAAGTTATTGTAAAGTCAGTTCACATTACAATTTAAAGTCAAAGTAACCGAGAAACAATTAGAAAAACGAGTTCATGGAAACACGATTCTGCAAAAACTCTATTCTAAATTAGTATCTTTATAAATATATCTATTAATCTCTACTGGCAATTTATGGATAAAATACTCTAAATAAAACTGTCAAATTAGTGTAAATACTCCAATTATATGTAATGCACTTTTCATTCAAACAGAAACTTAACTATTCAACCCACTAATACGACTCAAAAGCGATATAAAACAATCACTTTAAATATAGTTAAAGCATTTTTCTATACTATTTGACAAATACAACCACAATATTAATATTCGTATAATTCTATCAGTCTTAGCTATCGAAGATACTATGCGATGCTCTCTTGCTCATGCTTATCTTATGCCGTTAAGCCTTTGTATAATTGAACTTGTCGCAAATCGTCAATCTATACTGTGTGCTATCGGCTCACACAAGCCGGCAAGGAGCAAGGCATAATATCCCATTTATACATTGGTTCGCTCCAATGTAGCATTTGATAATTTGTATCTCAATCGAATGTAAAACACTCAACTGCTAACATGCAACTAACTGCCATTATGCTTAAAAATAACCTGCTGACATATAACTGTAGCATACTTGTTTAAAACAAGAAATTATATTCAGCCTTTTTAAGCCTTATAAGCAAGTCTACAAGTTATACTGATAGCTATATTCTAATAAAAGTTTACAACATAAGGGTATTTGCCGTTTCCAAACTCTAAGCTTATCACGCATAAAACTAAGACTTTGGATTAAATATAAATAATAAGTTTACATCACAAGGACCTTATCTAACCAAAAGCTATTCAATTCAAACTTTTGCATTGTAAGCCAGATGAGCTTTACACTCAATCATGAGCTTAAACTAATTAATAATTTGCTTTATTAAGCAGATTTTTTATACTAATCAAAGTTTTTTCTATCTGTTGGCACTAAAATGTCAGCCAAAGATAGACCATTTTTTTATTTAACAGTTTTTTAACTGAGGTTTTGATTAAATCAATTTATTCTGCTCAGTGCAGGTGTAGCAGACCCGCACTGAGTATATTTAATTAATTACGTCTTTCCTCACGTCTGCTGCAACAAATAATTACATATGCTGCACCAACCATAACCATTAAGTAAGTTATCAGACTTGTAAAGTCATCGCCAGTGGACGGAACAACAGGTGTATTACCGCCCGGTGTTGTGTTATCAATCTTTTCCCATACCGGATATACAGCGTATATACCCGAATCTTTTGTTAATTTTTCAAGGTCAACATCAACTGTTGTGGCCTTAGCGTCACTTGACCAACCGAGGAATTTGTATCCATCCATTACAGGATTGAGAGCCTTCAACTGGTCTATTGTCATTGTCTGTAATCCATCCGGAAGTAATACTGCTATTACAAACTCCGGATCATCAGGATTGTCAGGATTGTCCGGCTTGCCGGGATCATCAGGCTTACTTGTTGCTTTCCATACAGGATAAACCGTAGTAATTCCTGAATTTTCTGTTAATGTACTCAAGTCAACGTTCGGTTCTGTAGCGTTTTCGCTCGTTGACCAGCCGAGGAATTCATATCCTTCTCTCAGCGGACTGTATGCCTTGAGCTCTTCAATCGTCATTTCTACAACACTGCCGTTTACAAGAACAACCTTAATCTTGAACGGTGCAGGTTCATCACCTATCTTCTCCCATACAGGATATACGGTGGTTATGCCCGAATCTTCTGTTAAAGTATTCAAATCGACATTGGGTTCTGTTGCATCTGCAGTTGTTGCCCAACCGAGGAATTTATATCCTTCTCTAAGCGGGCTGTATGTCTTAAGTTCTTCAATCGTCATTTCTACAACATTGCCGTCTACAAGAACAACCTTAATCTTGAACGGTGCAGGCTCCTCACCTATCTTCTCCCATACAGGATAAACAGTGGTTATGCCTGAATTTTCCGTCAATGTGCTCAAGTCAACATTTGGCTCTGTTGCGTTTGCTGTTGTAGACCAGCCGAGGAACTTATAGCCGCTCTTTGACGGTGTATAGTTCTTCAACTCGTCTATCGTTAATTCAATAACACTTGTGTCTGAAAGTACAACCTTAACCTTAAACTCAACAGGTGTTTCTATCTTCTCCCATACAGGATAAACAGTTGTAACGCCCGATGTTTCGGTCAATGTAGCCAAATCAACATTCGGCTCGGTTGCATCTGCTGTTGTAGCCCAACCAAGGAAATTATATCCGCTCCTTGTTGGTGTATAATTCTTCAATTCGTCAATAGTCAATTCAAGCGTCATGCTGCTTGAAAGAACTACATTAATCTTAAACTCAACAGGTGTTTCAACCTTCTCCCATACAGGATAAACAGTTGTAATGCCTGAAGCTTCTGTCAATGTGCTTAAATCAACATCCGGCTCTGTTGCGGTTGCCGATGTTGCCCAGCCGAGGAACTTATAGCCGTCCCTTGCTGGTCTGTAATTCTTTAATTCTTCAATCGTCAATTCGAGCGTTGTGTTGTCTAAAACAACATTAATCTTAAACTCAACAGGTGTTTCTATCTTCTCCCATACAGGATAAACAACTTTAACTCCTGAGGTTTCAGTCAATGTATTCAAATCAACATTCGGCTCTGTTGCATCTGCTATTGTAGCCCAGCCAAGGAAGTTATATCCTTCTCTTGTAGGTGTATAGCTCTTAAGCTGTTCAATAGTCAACTCTATGGCTTCGCCGTTGTCAACTACTGTAATAGTAAATTCAGGTGTTTGGATTACCTCCCAAACAGGATAAACAACCTTAACACTTGAATCAAAATTGTTGAGATCCACGTTCGGCTCTGTAGCATCTCTTTCAGTTGACCAGCCTATGAAGTTGTTTCCTTCCATTGTAGGAACAAACGCTTTAAGCTCTTCAAGTGTCATATCAACTATAGAATCTGCTAAAACAACCGTGATTTTTTCTTCAACAGGCGGTTGAGGTCCGTCAACCAGCTTGATTTCGTCAACGTTTCTTACACGGAGAACCGGAACAGAAACATCGCTTGATCCTTCAGGATGCAGGTAAGAAAGACCTACTGCCTCAACGGTAGCACCGTCTTTTACGAAGCTTGCAATTTCATTCTTGCCTGTTGTACCGGAAAGAATATAACCGTCAATAAATACAGTGGCAGGTACGCCGCTGGCATCTGTTACTTTAAACTGCGATACTACACCGTTGAGAAGCTCAACATCGGATACAGTACCAACAACCTTCGTGAGCAATCCGCCGTTCTTGCTGTAATCTGCTGCTTCAGCAGTTGTCAACAATTTCGGCTCATAAACATGCTTAGGCTCATTGCTCAGAACCTTACTTGACATAACCTGAATTTCTTTGTCGCCCTGGTATTCATCAACGTAACCGGTAATGTCTACCAAAGTGCCGATTTCCAAGCCAAGCTCTGCAAACGGGAATACTGTGATACCCGCTGTATCATCCTGCACGTATATAGCGTCAAAAAACTTATTGTTCTCATTAGCAGTACCTGCAGTTGCGTAGCCCTGAATATGGAATACGTCTTTAAGATTTGCCTTTCTAACGTCGGCAATAGGTGAAACAGGTAATTGAACCATTACCTCTTTGAGTATGTTCTCAATGATTGTCTTATTTGCATATGGTAAATCCCAAATGTTGTCCATTTCGGCCTTTACCTCAAAGTTAGACATAAACACACCGCTGGAAACGAATATACGTCCGCCACCCGGCAGTGCCTCTGTTGCAAGGAAGACTGTGTCACCTTTTTCCTTAACTACCTCATCGGAGTAGAAAAGTCCGGTTGCATCGTCTTTCTTTGTAAGCAGATTACCTTCATCATCAACCCAGTTGGTTGAATAAGTTGTATCATGGCCGTAAACGATAACATCACCGTTGCCGGGATTAATCGTACCGCCTCTGTAAGAGCTGTAAACCTGACCGTCAACAAGACCTGCCAAATACGGAGAATCCATATTATAGTCGTCAAGATACAGACGATAAGGCTGGCCGCCGTTCTTATCATCATCTACCGCAGTATCACTGTTTACGGTAATAGATGTACCGATAGCCTCAAGGAGTTTATTCTCCTGCTCAGCATTCAAGTGACCCTTAGTATCATAGAAGTCTGTCATACTGCAAACAATTACAGTACCGCCGTTCTTAGCGTAATTTGCAACCATTTCTATAAACTCAGGCTCAAAGTCCATTGCAGGTATATCTGTATACATACCCTTAGACGGGGTAGAGATTATAAGAAGTGCGCAACTTTCGAGCATTTCAGGAGTAATCTCATCGAGCACAACGTCAACCTTAACGTTCTGGTCGCCTGCGATTTTCTGGAAATTGCCCATATTACCGGTATATCTACCGGATACATAGTCGTTTAGATGAGTACCGTCAACTATAACCTTTGTAACCATTTCGGGTATTACATAGTTAAGCTGAAGTACTGTGGTATAAAGCTTATCTACACCTCTGAGCGTTGCCTTAACAACTGCATTTATCTGTGTATCGCCAATACCGTCGTGTATATAGTTGAATGAATATGTCTTAGCTGTAAATGAATCCAATGATGTCAATCCTGCAGCAGCCAAATCAGCTGTGTGGATAACCTTGCCGTCAATCGTGAACTCGATAGACTCGATTTCAAGCGGAACATCTTCATTGTTGAAGAGATCGAGGTTTACATCAAGCGGCTCGCCTCTTACAGCAAGAGGTGCTGTTGTTGAAATGCCGGAAATACCTACTGCTTCAACTTCTCCTACCCATACAGGAGCGGTAACAGCTATATCACCGTCTGCTTGAGTAATTCTGATATAGTAGTAAGAGTAGCTTGACGGCAATTCAAATGTAGCTATAGCATTGTTTGAATTGATTGTCTGATTAGCAATCGACAAACCGCCGTTTACTATAACTTCAACCTTGCCGATGGCGCTATCTGTCGGGTCTTTCATATCAACCGTGAGAGTAACTGTATCGCCTACAGCGTCCTTCTCAAGTATTGTACCCATAATATAGTCATCAAGCTTATAGGTTATCTCAAAGTCATTATCTTCTGTTGCGTAAATTCTGTAATTTCTCATTGCATCGTAGATATTATCTCTATCAAATGTATCTACAAGAGCAACTGTTCTGCCGGTATTAGCATCGCCCCAAACGCCCTTATGGTTATCCTGGTTGTTTGTAGGAGCAATATGCCAGCCTCTATCAAGACATCTTGTGTAATACTCATATGATGGGAAGTAACCGGAGCTACCTATTGCGCCCTCACCGTTACCAACCTCGATAATTGTTATGAGCTGGTCAATGTCTGAATCATAGTGAGCGAAGTCCTCAAAGTCGCCAAACGTTGTACCCGGATGGTTGAACTGGCTGATAGAATCCGTCACTGTTTTAAGTGTATCATAATAGTTCTGCAAAGATGTGGCAAATGTTTTAAATGCAGTTTGGTTACGTGACTGGAATCCTGCAGTATTGTAGGTATTGATATGACCAAGTCCGTTTGACCAAGTCATTTCATAACCGTAAATACCAACGAAGTCATTACTTGTATACTTATCTGCAAGCTCATGACCCTCTACCCATTCACTACTCATGCTGCCGTCCAAAACAGAGGCCGGAACATCGTTGTCAAAGCTGTTGGAGTGGTCGGTAACTGCAAGGAAGTCAACATGCTTTGCTTCAGTTGAAGCGTACTTGAAGGCCTCATCACAAGTGCCGGCACCGTCCGAATAATTTGTATGAGAGTGTATCTGACCAAACTTGATCATGTAGTTCTCATTAGTTCTCTCTGTAAAGTTAAATGTCTTAAATTCACTGTTTGCGTAGCCTTCACGAGCCGCATAAGCGGTTATTGACATCGGAAGTGTTGAAAGCTTCAGCTTAGCGTCGCTGTCATAAACTTGCCATGTTCCGGTCTTTGTTTCGGCATCAAAATCAGTGCAGTAATAAATCGTTGCGTTCTCAGTATCACATGAGAGCTTGAGTATAGTATCAACACGTACAGCACCGCCGTTCGGGCTTGCTTTAACTGTTGAACACTTAAACTCCTCGTATTTATACTGTGCAATTAAACTGCTTGTACCGTTTGCTTCGTCATAAGCCTTTACAAACAATGTTGCAGGCAATGTATCGAGCTTTACAGTGGAAGCAGATGTGTAGGTTTCAAAATTCTCACCGTCAAATGAATACTGAGCTACTGTATCGTCATAGGGATAAAGCTCTATCTCTGTGCCGTATGCAACCTGACCCGCCTTAACGGATACACTCGGTATTCTCGGGAATGAATCCGGAGCGATTATCGGATAGCCTGTGAGTGTAACCTCTTGCAGATAAGTATTTCCGCTTGCGCTTATCTTTCCTTCCTCGCCCTTAATATTGAATGAAGAAGCCACCTGTATTCTTATAAGCAAATCCTTAACGCCTGCGGCTGTTGCCGGCAAAGCAGTTGAGAAGTTGAGCAGAGTGCCTGCTTCAGTCATTGTCATTGTTTCGGAGTTAGCCTTAACGAAGGTCTTACCACCGTCTGCGCTTACATATACATCAAAATCCCTTGCAGCTGTATTAGAGCCTCTCATCTTATAGGAGAGCGACAGCTTGCCAATCTTGGTAGCATCAACCTTAAGCTGATAATATGCAGGATTTTCTTCCGTCATATTTGCGCCAAGACCCTTTGAGCCCATTGAAGTGCTGTTACTGTTAGCAGGAACTGCACCGTTTGAAAGCGTAAGTACGCCAAGCTCGTTCTTATAATCATTGTCAGAAATGTAATCGCCGTACACCTCTGTAGTTGTCGGGGCTACTGAGCCTGCCCAGCTTACCAGAGTGTATTTATAGTTTTCATAAATAAACTGTCCGCAGTCAAAGTCATCGGATGTGCCGTTTCTCAACTGCAAAGTAGAATTATATCTTGAAAATGCGGCATAAACATTCTTAGCAACTGTTCCCTCGGAAGCATTTTCCGGATAAGGAGCAGATCTGTAAATGCCGATTGTTTTTCCATCGCTGTCGGTTATATCAGTTGTTCCTCTGTCGCCGTATGCACCCAAAGTCATATTCTTAAGTACAACGTACTCAGAGATATATGCGTCAGGGTTCGCAAGCAGTTCATCAACTGTAACAACCTGAGCAGCCATAGGAGCTGCATTTGCGATAACCTCGGTATTTGTCACGTTTTGCATCTGAATTACAGAGCCGTACGCTGCCAAGTCACCGGTTATCTTGATTATATCACCGATTTGCGCATCGGGAGTTGTATCGTAAAGCTGGAAGCCGACGATTTCTCCGTCAATAACGTCTTGCAGGATAGATGAGTTTATAGAGCCGGTGCTTCCGTATCTGTAAACGAGCTGTCCCACAACCGTAACGCCTGAGCCTGTACCCTGTGCAAGAGCCTGCTTCAGGTTAAGCGCACCCTCAGGAATCATGTCATCGCTGACCGGGTCAGCAACATCAACAGGCTGAGGTGCAACATACTCGGTGTAATTGAATGTAGCAACAGCAGAATCGTCATAGCCTTCCTTAGACGCATAAGCATATATAGTCATCGGAAGAGATTCAGCCGTGATAGGAGCGGAATAAACTGAGTAGTCTGTTCCGTCAAATGAATAGTGAATAACAGCATCCGCTGTATCTGTAGCAAGTGTGATGCTGTCACCTATGCTTATTTTTGAGCCGCTTGCAGGTGTTGCTTTAACGCCACTGCACTTTGGTGTTGCGGCAGCATCAACAACATAGTCGTCAGCCGAAGCATTACGAAGCTGTGTTGAAGCATCAAACTTTGAGAAAGCGGCAGTTATTTCCTTTAACACAGTGCCGCCGGTAACTCCTTCGGGATAATCAGCCGGCTTGAATATTACTATTTCACCGGTCGAGTCCGAAACGGTTACAGACTGAGCATCGTATTCGCTTACCGTAACATTTTCAATCTTAACATATCTGGAAAGATAACTGTCCTGATATTTATTAAGCTGAGCTATTGTAGCGGTCAGCGGCGGGAATTTTGTATCTGAAGATCCTAAAAACTCTGTAGTTACAGTGCCGGAAATCTGGGTCACACCATGGTACTGGCTTACTGCTCCGGATACCGAAACTATATCTCCAATTCTATAAGTATTGGTTCTGTCATAAACTTGAATTTGGTAAACTTCACCATCGATAACGTCCTGTAAAATAACGTTGACGAGGTTCTTTCCGTTTGAACCATAGATGTAGGCTACCTGACCGACCGTTGTAACAGTTGATCCAACGCTGGCAAGAGCCTCTTTAATGTCTACTGCGCCTACAGGTATACCGTCAGCCGGTATCGGGTCTGACAAATCATCAGGCTCGGCAGGCTTTGTAACATCTGTAGGTTCGTCAATGGGCGGTGTTGGAACATCAGGTTCCGTGTCCTTTGCTGTATATGTAAAGGTAGCGGAAGCACTGTTGTCAAATCCGTCCTTTGTTGCATAAGCAACAATCGTAGCCGGTAACTCGTCTAATTTGACAGCACCTGTGTACTCGGTTTCGGCCGAACCATTGAGAGTGTAAATTATTTTAGCGCCCTCAGTCTTGGTAGAAAGCTCAACCTCTGTACCCAGCTCCACTTCTCCGGATGCAACAGATGCACTTACCTTCTCACAAACCTCTGCAACCGGCTCTTCGTCGCCGGTGTAGATGATGACGTTGTTGAGATTGCTGATACCTGAGCTGTTATTAACGGCATTGCCGTTTACACCAAGTGACTCATCGTTCATCTTGAATCTGATGTAAACTATCGGCTTGTCGTCAACTTCGGCAGGCAAGGCAAGTATCTCGCCGGTTTCAGCTGATAAGGCACCGTCACTGTAGCTTGCAAACTGAATCGGCTTAAGTTGCGTCTGCGTGTATTTAAAGCCTGCGAACTGCGTCCAATTCTCGCCGTCCAAGCTGTAAAGCACGTCAAACGTAGCAGGTCCGGTATTTGATGACCTGCCTGCAGCCGTCAGCTTTAAGCCACTCTGTCCCTGTGACGAAAACGCCATTTCCCAGTATGAGCCTACGGCCCATGTCTTAGCTCTTAACGAGCCTGACATAAAGCTCTCGTACTCTGCTGACACGGACAGTACACCCGTACCGGTGGTCGCACTAAACGTACCGGTCTCTGTATCGATAAGGCTTGCAACGTTTTCTTCGGTAAATTCCCAGGCAACCAACACATTGGTCGCAGCACTGACGGTAAGTCCTGTGCCGAATACCATCGAAGACAACATTAAAACTGCAAGAAATAGCGATACAATCTTGTGTCTTAGAGTTTTCATGACCATCCTCCTTTTATTATTTTTTGAAGAATTTTGTACACTGAAAAATTGGTCAAGTTCCGCATAACAATCACAATTTTTCATGACTGCCCATAGTTGGACATAATATGCACTATAAGTATTCTATCATACCATTTGTCAAATTTCAATCACTTTTTTCTTTTTTTTGACTAATTTTACAGAAAAAGTGCTTTTTTGTAATTATGCACAATTTTCTCTTACTTTTTTGTGTATTATTACTTCTCCTCACAATTTCTGTTTGTATTAAATATAAAAATCCGCTTGATTTTGACAATAATATTGTATTATCCTTTAAACTTTTTTTATTTTGTCTTAATCCATTGTAAAACCTGTGTTTTAGGTTTATAATAAGTGTTGTGAACAAACTTTTATTATTTTTTTAAAATTTATCAATTCAAATAGATTTCTAAAGAGGTGAATAGGGTTTTCCCTGAAAAATGGCAAAGCTTTATTTTAAATACGGTGCCATGGGCAGTTCAAAATCAGCTCAGGCTCTCATTACCAAATTTAATTATGAAGAAAAAGGAATGACGGTATGGCTCATAAAGCCTGCAACCGATACAAGAGATGGATATAATATAGTAAAATCGAGAATCGGTCTGGTTAGCGAAGCAGATATCATTACTGATTCTGATGATATTTTCGAAATGTTCTCAAATATAAAAGAGAACAGGAATGCAGATGTGGTTATAGCAGACGAATGTCAGTTTTTTACTTCCGAGCATATAGATCAGTTGCGCAATATTGTTGATACCTACAATGTTCCCGTGCTTTGCTTCGGATTAAGAACTGACTTCAGAACAAAGCTTTTTGTCGGCAGCAGGCGCCTTTTCGAGCTTGCAGACTCTATAAGTGAGATAAAAACAATTTGCCAGTGCGGAAAAAAGGCGATTGTCAACGCAAGGCTTAATGATGCTGGTATTGCAATAACTCATGGCAGTAAAATATTACTTGGAGGCAATGACACTTATGTTGCCATGTGCCATAAATGCTGGAAAAAGAGTATCAGCGAGAGTAAGCCTTACATCGAAAATCCGGCTCATCATATTACCGATATCACTTTAAAAAACTGAATTCAATACTATCTCATTCTTCCGGCAGTTATACATCCTTGTGTATTTTGCTGTAAACAGCTTTTTATTTGTAACTATTTTCTCTGTTTCTCATAAAAATTGTTATTATGATAATTGATGCGGGTTATAGGAAAACACATTAGTCGACATATGTCTACAGTTAGTTTAATTCGATAGAAAGTATACAGGCAAGTCTTTTATTTTTGAATAACTTGCCTGTTTTTTATGCTTTTTCCTCTTATCCTTTCGAGCAATTACAAAACTCATTTTTACAGCATTTGATTTATACTGTAAACTTATAAGGATTAATGCTATACACTTTCCTAAAAAAACCAGTAATAAAAGTGACTATATATACAATTTGTATATCATTCTTTTTTGATTTATTGATTGATTAGAGAACTCTAAGCTGCAAATTTTTATTGCTTATCGTGTAAATTCATATCTATTATTTCAACAAGATTTCCTTTTTATCCTGTATAATTGACCTAAGATATTGCAAATCAAATCTTAATTTGCAGCTGTTTATTTGTTCGCATAACGGCTCAATTATTAGTTTATATATAGTTTTTTGTTGACTGTTATTCTACTTTACACTGCGAACAGATAAGGTTTTATCAAAGGCATAATTCTACATAAGTTCTCTTTATGCGAACCAATTTTAGTATGACCAATTTTAAGTTTTATTCTTACAATCACCTGTAAAGTGTTTTACTTGCTAAAAATATCTCTAAACTGATTAAATACTAAAAGAGTTTTTCTTACAATCGGTAAGAAAAACTCTTTTTGCATTACATAGCGAGTATACTATAAGTATAATAAAACTGTTGTATTAATTACATCGTCTTTGATATAGACTGTTTCATTATTTTGAATACTTCAGCAGGTTTGGGTGATTTGCCATACATCAGAACTCCAAGTCTATACATTCCAGCAGAAATGTAGCCTGTCAAAATGATACCGGCAAGTAACAATATCATGGAAACAGCAATTTCTAAAACTGTCGGTCCACCCATAGATATTCTTACAAACATTGCCATTGGCGAAGTGAGCGGTATAAATGAAAGCACTTTCATCATCACACTGTTTGT
>CADBRB010000009.1 GCA_902796955.1 uncultured Ruminococcus sp. | reverse complement strand
GGTTCATGCACTGGATATCGAGATGATACGCAAATGTCTGCGTGACCTTATAAACAAGGGAAACTGCACTATGCCCAAATTCAATTTTAATGCGGGCGCACCTTTTGACGAGCCTGTGTATGTAGAACTGCCAAAGGGCAGTATAGCCGTTATAGAGGGTATACACGCACTAAATCCGATATTTACAAAGGAATTTCACGGTCATGGGCTGGTAAAGGTTTACATAAGTGTAAAGCAGGGAATAACCGATGAGGGAAGCGACATATTAACTGCCCGTGAAATAAGATTTATACGCAGGCTTGTGAGGGATTTCTACACACGCAACTCAGACGCCGAAAGAACTCTTTCGATGTGGGGTGATGTTTGTGACGGCGAGGATAAATACATAATGCCGTTTAAGCGCACCAGCGATTTTACCATTAACACAATACACGTTTACGAGCCGTGCATAATAGGATACATGGCATTGCCGATACTTCAAACGGTCAAGCCCGAAAGTGAATATTACTCTTTTGCACAAAAAATGATTCATGCGATTGAACAGTTTATACCTATAGAAGAAGAAATTGTTCCTAAAACATCGCTAATACGTGAGTTTATCGGCGGCGGAATCTATGAGTATTAAGGCTTTAAGTGCATTTTATGTGAAATGTTTGCCCGAAAACCGGGTCATAATGCCAAAAAACTCCATAAATACTGTGCTTTTTGCACTGAAACAACCGTAAATTATCACAATAAACCGTCTTTTTCCTGTATTTTGATGCTTTGTGTTAAAAATAGGTTGATTAAACTGTAAAAATGTGCTACAATAGCATGAGAGGCATTTTAAAGACTATACTTAACAGAGTGCTTATAATGCAGTTTTATTATTAGGCAAGTCTGTTTGGAGAAGCGGCATGGAATATCGTGCAGAGGGTAAAGGTTTATTTTTCTGACAGGATATAATGCTGGATGTAAAATGCCTGTATATTTTTGTCAATTTACCTGCCGTACCGAAAATTATGTATGCTGTGCGGTTCGGCATGGGAAATATAAAACATAATTTTAAAAATAAGGAGTGATTGACATGGGTGTTTTTGACGATGTAGTTGTAAACGCAAAATCTGCAGCTAATGCCGTTGGAAAGAAGGCCGAAAAGGTAGTTGATATCTCTAAAATCAGATTTGCTATAAGTGATGTTAAAAAAGAGATATCAAGTAAGATGGAGTCCCTTGGATTCTACGTTTACGAATCTGTTAAGGATGATGACTTTACAGTTGAATCTTTGGCTGAAAAGCGTGCTGAGATAGACGAGTTGTACACTCAGCTTGAAAGTCTGAAGGCACAGCTGGCTACAGCAAAGAATAAGATTCGCTGTCCTGAGTGTTCCTTTGATAATTCAAAGGAAGCGGTATTCTGCATGAAGTGCGGAACAAAATTAGTTGATTGACAGCTTTGATTTCTATATAATATTTAGTTTAATGATTTAAACACATTACAGCATTATTGAGTAATGCTTAACGGCCGTTTGCAAAGCTACGGTAATTTTATTTTTACATTTTATCGGGGTGCTTATGAAAGAACAGCTAAACGTTCCCGAGCAGAGCAGCTCTTTTATAAAGGGTACGCTGGTTTTGGGAATGAGTATGGTTGTTGTCAAAATCATCGGAATGATTTACAAAATATTGCTTGCAAGTATCTTCGGTGGTTTGGGCAACGGTATTTTTAATGTAACTTATGAGTTATACAACCCTCTTTTTACGCTTGCAACAGCGGGTTTTCCGATAGCCATATCCAGGCTTGTGGCGGAGGGTATGGCGTGTAAACGTTACAGGGACGTAAGAAAAATACATCAGATTTCAATTCCTTTTTTTGTTACAACAGGTGTATTTTGCTTTTTGCTGATGGTTTTCGGCTGCTCCGTATATGTACGGATAATCAATGCGCCGGACGCACGTTTTTCCATATATTGTCTATCTCCTACCATACTGTTTGGATGCCTTATGTCAATTTACAGGGGCTATTATGAGGGTATGCAGAACATGGTACCCACTGCGGTATCGGAGATAATAGAAGCGTCATGCAAGCTTATTATCGGTTTGTCGCTTGCATATCTTACTATTTCATATGGTCAGAATCAATACAACTCATACGGCAAGGTGTTCGGAAAAGCGTTTGATAACGAAGCGGAAGCTACAAACTATATAATCTCATATGCTGTAGGTGCTGCGATAATCGGCATAACGCTCGGCTCTGTATTCGGTTTTTTGTATTTACTGATAAGGCATAAAATCAAGGGCGACGGAATAACAAGGCGGGATTTGTATTTTGCTCCGCGTGCGGCAACCGGCAAGCACACCATGCGCAAGCTTTATAAAACAGCATTGCCTATAGGCCTGGGTGCTATAATAATGAGTGTTGCCGGAACGGTTGACGCTTCTCTTATTAATATCAGGATTAAATCGGTTATGGAAACCGTACCGGATAAGCTTTTGGAGGTGTACGGCTCATTAGTGCCGTATGACTTGGTGCAAACCGGCAAAACGCATATTTATCTGTATGGATGTTATTCCTATGCGCTTACCATAATGATGCTTATAACCGCTATAACGCAGGTCTTCGGTCAAAGTGCATTGCCGTCTGTTACAAGAGCATATACGGCAGGCAACAAGC
Organism: uncultured Ruminococcus sp.; assembly: GCA_902796955.1. Lineage (GTDB taxonomy): Bacteria > Bacillota > Clostridia > Oscillospirales > Acutalibacteraceae > RUG14223. The sequence goes on along the minus strand of CADBRB010000009.1, from coordinate 3,153 downwards.
GTATGCTTAAAAACAGTATAGAATCAGTAATGAGATTGACCACGATGTTTACCTTCCCTGCGGGGCTTGGATTATGCGTGCTTTCAAAGCCGATACTGAGCTTGCTATACAGCAGTGCCGTATCAAATGAGATTGAGATAGCGTCAAGGGTACTGCAAATAATGGGCATTGCAGTAATTTTTATTGCAACCAGTACTCCTCTTTGCAGTATGCTTCAGGCTATAGGCAGAGTGGATTTACCGCTTAAGCTCTACGGAATCGGCATGGTTATTAAGATAACTCTCAATTATATACTGGTTGGTATTCCGTTTATCAATATCCAGGGCGCAAGTACGGGTTCTCTTGTATGCTACGCTTTTGTATGCTTTGTTGCCGTATACTTTATTTGTAAGGAAACAAAGATATCTCTTAATTTTGTAACCATTGTTATAAAGCCGCTTATAGGGGCAATCTGCTGTGCGGTAACCGCACTGCTTTCAAATAAGCTTTTGGATATGATAATTCCTTCAAAGCTCAGCACGATATTGGCAATAGTGTTAGGTGCAACAGTTTATATAATTGTGCTGTTTTTGTGTAAGGGAATAAGAAAAAGAGATATTTTAATGCTTCCTAAAGGAAATAAAATTGCAAAAGTACTTGCAAAACGAGGTTTAATAAGGTAAAATAGCAATATAGTATGATAAACTTGTATTTTTTTAAAAAAGGATTGCCTTTATATAGGCGTTGAGTTAAAGATATGGAATTTATTGAAAAAGACAGTTACACTTTTGAAGATCTTGTACAAATAGTCAAAATCCTTCGTGCGCCGGACGGATGTCCGTGGGATAAGGTGCAGACGCATAAATCCATACGAGGCAATTTTATTGAAGAAACTTATGAGGTAATCGAGGCTATAGATACCGATGATACAGAGCTTTTAAAAGAAGAGCTCGGAGATGTCCTTCTGCAAGTTGTTTTTCACGCACAGATGGAAGCTGAGCTGAATACATTCAATATTGACGACGTTGCCGACGGAATATGCAAAAAGCTTATAGTCAGGCATCCGCACATTTTCGGTGATGTGCAGGCTGATACTCCGGATAAGGTTCTTAAAAACTGGGATGAAATCAAGATGAAAACAAAATCTCAAAAATCCCAGGGTGAGGTAATGCAGGGCATAGCAAGGTCTTTACCTGCACTTATGCGCAGTACCAAGATACAGCAAAAAGCCGCAAAGGTTGGCTTTGACTGGGATAATGCCGATGGAGCTCTCAGTAAGGTTGACGAGGAGCTTGGAGAACTCAGAGCCGCCATTAAATACGGCAATGATGGCAATGTGGAGGAGGAGCTTGGCGACTTGCTTTTCTCGGTTGTGAATGTATCAAGATTCTTAACGGTGGATTCCGAAAAAGCACTTTACAATGCCTGTGAGAAGTTTATAAAAAGGTTTACGCAGGTTGAAAAGCTTGCAAAAGAGCGCGGCGTAGATATGTCGCAATCAAATTTGTCTGAACTTGATTCCTTATGGGATGAAGTTAAAATAAACACAGAATTATAAAATGGAGGATAATTTTATGAACAAATCAGAATTAATTTCCGCAGTAGCTGAGAAAAGCGGATTAACAAAGAAGGATGCAGAAAAGGCAGTTGTTTCCATGCTGGATACAATAGTTGATGCTGTTGCAGCTGGCGATAAGATTCAAATTGTTGGTTTTGGCACATTTGAGCAGCGTTCACGCAATGAGAGAAAGGGTTGCGACCCCAGAACAAATGCTCCTATTACTATTCCCGCTTCAAAGATTCCTGCATTCAAGGCAGGCAAGGCGTTCAAAGATGCGGTTGATAAATAATTGATTTAAATTTGCTTTTATAAGTAAAGCGTCCGAGTTCTGAACACGATGGGAGGTTATTGTATGAGATTGGATAAATACCTGAAGGTATCGAGGATTATTAAAAGGCGAACAGTTGCCAATGACGCTTGCGATGCCGAAAAGGTTTTAGTCAACGGTAAACCTGCCAGAGCATCATACAGTGTAAAAATCGGTGATATAATCGAGATTACGCTTGGTGCAAGGACTATGAAATTTGAAGTTCGTCAAATAAACGAATTTACAAAAAAAGAGGACGCATCCGATATGTACATAGTACTAAGCTGATGACATTTCGGGAGATATATCCTTGATAATAATAAAACCTGATTGATTATTTAGTCAATCAGGCTTTTATTTTTTGACTTTTTGCGATATTCGGTATCATCCTTACAGGCACTTAAGGATAGTAAAAAAGCGCATACAAACCGGATTTTTTTCGGGTAATTTAGATAGAATACCTATTACATTTTTTCTCAAAATTTGTTATAATTATATATAATAAGAATTGTAAATAAGTGAGCCTATTGCCGATATAAAAAATATATCGGTCAGGTAAAAAACTATACTGTGCAGAAAGGAATGCTCGGTATTTATGAACGGTACTTTTGCCGATTTGTAAAGGTGGTTTTTATGTTTGGTAAGAATGAAATAGTATCATACGGTACAGCGGGAATTTGCAAAATAGAGGATATCCGTCAGGAAAAGCTGCTTAAAGGTGAAAAAAAGCCAACGCTTTATTATATTCTTCGTCCGGTTTACTCTCCCGATTCAACTATATATCTCCCTGTTGATAACGATGCACTTGTTTTAAAAATGCGCCGAATCATCACTAAAACAGAGATAGATGAAATTTTGGAGCAAATCAGGAACGATAGCCTCGCATGGATAGATGATGACCAAAAGCGTGCGGAAATCTTTAACTCTATAATCTCATGCGGTATCAAGCCTGAGCTTCTTTTGCTGATAAAATGCCTGTATGAGAGAAAAAAAGAGCTGGTGAATACAAACAGAAAATTCCATGCAGCAGATGAAAAAGCGCTGGCTACAGCAGAAAAAATAGTAAAAGAGGAGTTTGCATACGTACTTAATATCTCTACAAATGAAGTAAAGAATTATATATCCGGCGTGATAGAAAACGGTAACTGCACCGCATAACAGTATTAGAGTGCAGAATGTTCGATAATTTATACAAAAACGCAAAAGATGATGGTGTCCTTGCCTCTGTTCGGTTATTCCCGAATGACGTGAGGGCATTTTTCATATACAAGCCAACCGTGGCATTTTAATCCAAAAAGCTTGCGCC
>CADBRB010000008.1 GCA_902796955.1 uncultured Ruminococcus sp. | reverse complement strand
GCCTCTGCATACGGCGGTCAGATAATCAATACACCAGATATAGAGAATTATCCGGCATATGAGCATATCTCTGGATTTGATTTTGCCACAAATCTCTATAAGCAGGCTAAAAACCTTGGCGCAGAGGTGGTTTTTCAAAGGGTGATTGAAATAAATGACGGTATTAATGAAAAAACTGTTGTTACTAAGAAAAACACATACGCTTGCAAAGCTGTCATAATCGCCACCGGCTCGGAAAACAGAAAGCTTGGTATAGATAATGAAGATAATCTTATAGGCAGAGGAATCTCTTACTGTGCTACTTGCGACGGCGCTTTTTACAGGAAGAAAACAGTTGCGGTTGTCGGCGGAGGAAATACGGCCTTAGAGGATGCATTGTATCTTTCGGATATAGCCGAAAAGGTTTATCTCATACACAGAAGAGATGAATTTAGAGGCGAAAAAGTTTCTGTTGAGCAATTAAAGTCTAAGGAAAACGTCATTTTTGTACTCAACAGCACGGTTACTGCGCTAAATGCAGATAAAAAGCTTGAAAGCATAGAAGTAACCGATAAAACCGGAAATAAACAAACATTAGAGGTCGATGGACTTTTTGTAGCGGTTGGCCGCATACCGGAGAATCAAAACTTTGCAAAGCTTATAAGGCTTGATGATGCCGGATATGTAGTTGCAGATGAAAGCTGTAAAACAAATGTTGAAGGTATATTTGTAGCAGGCGACAATAGAGTGAAAAATGTAAGACAGCTTGTAACTGCTACTGCCGATGGTGCTGTTGCGGCCACAGAAGCAATTAAATACCTTAATAGTAAATAATCACTTAAAACCTCATAAGAAAAACAGGTTGTTTTGTAAATAGCTATAAAACAACCTGTTTTTATTTGTATAAAAGTATATACAAAATAATTATCTTTTTTACTTTAGTAAATGCTGAACAACGGTGGTATATCCGACTATGAAAGTAATTTAATAATCTAAAGCTGATAAATCCAGTTTATAAGCCACATTAAAGCATGTGTAATGTTATATAGCTTTACACAACTGGATTGATTTAGTGGCGAATAGAAAAGTAAAATTACTATTATACAATGTAAACTTAAGCTCCCAAAAGCGGCTGATCAAATGAAAATAGTGCCTCGTTGATTTCAAATACATTATAATTAGAATTATTGATAAAATATTCAATTATTATATCAAATTTATTGCTATGAGATAATGCAAATCCTGCTTTTTTAAGCATATCAGTTGCTTCATCTATTGGTAATTCAAGTGCTATAGCAAATGCTATTGCTGTTGTTTTGCTTGGTCTGTAATGCTTATCGGCACGAATTTTTGAAAAAAGCTTTCTGTCGATATTGGCTTTTTTATAGCACTGCGCATCTGTAATGCCTTTTTCATCAATCTTGCGTAACAACATTTCGGAGAAGCTTTCATCTATTTGTTTTACGGCATCGTTCAAACTCATGCTTCTCGAAAGCATTGGTGCAAGCTCGGCTTCATATTGGAGTGGTTCCGTTGAAGCGTAAGTCATATCAGCTTTTGCCTTGTTTTTTGCCGAGCGACCGCTTAGCGGGTGAAACAGTGTTTGTTTCTTATTAGCAGTTTTTTCAAATGTATCGGACGGATAGCTGCGGCGTATATCGTTTATTACAAAACTGTCGACATATTTATCGTCGATATACGATTGAATGTCAGAAAACCGATTCTCACCGATAATATACGAACCTTTATCAAAGACAACGAGATATATAAGCATTTCGTTTTCAAGTAAAAAATCTTGTATAACTGCAACCGCAACCTGAAACGCTTTATCCTTAGGATAGCGGTATGCGCCGGAAGAAATAAGCGGAAATGCTATAGACTCGCAGTTTAGTGTTTTGGCAAGCTCAAGCGATTTTTTGTAGCATGACTTTAGAAGCATTTCTTCGCCGTGTTCTCCGCCGCGCCAGCGTGGTCCAACGGTGTGAATTATGTACTTACAAGGTAAAGCATAACCTGCGGTTACTTTTGCGTCACCGGTATTACATCCGCCAAGAGCGGCGAATTCGGTCAGTAAACCTCTTCCTGCGGCTCTATGTATTGCGCCGTCTACTCCCCCGCCGCCCATGAGCGAGGAGTTTGCCGCATTGACTATGGCGTCGCAGGTCATCTTTGTTATGTCGTTTCTTACTATTTGTAACGGCATAGTTTTCACCGTCCTAACATATTAAAAATAATTAAAATCTTATGTCCAAAACTGTGCTTTTATAAAAAACAAGCAAATTCTTGACATATAACACTGTAAGGCAGTATCACTTGACACTTCTTTTGTTGAAGTCTTCATCAACTTTTTTACGCCAAACCGAGCTTTTGGCTTTTCCAGCTCTCCTGTCGCTTACAAGCATAGCCATGCTCTCATAAACTCTGCCTGTTCCCTGCTCGTCGGCGCAGTAGTTTACCGCATTTTCTCTGCTTATGCCGATATTTCCGGCTGTTTCCACCGCATCAATATTAGCGGCTAAAAAAACAAACTCCCAATCGTATTTTGTTTTTTGCTTTTCAATCATTTTTTTAACTTCGGTGCTTTTATAAATATGGCTTGCATTTTCCATACCGTCAGTAGTAATTATGAATATTGTATGCTCCGGTACGTCCTCCTCACGGGCGTATTTATGTATGTTGCCAATGTGCTTGATTGCTCCGCCGATAGCGTCTATGAGTGCTGTACATCCACCAACCGTATAATCGTCTTCTGTCATTTTTTTGACATCGCAAAGACGCACTCTGTCATGTATCACTTTGCTTTCACTACTGAACAGTACAGTGCTTACATAGCATATTCCGTCCTGCTTTTTCTGCTTTTCGATAAGAGCGTTAAATCCGCCTATCGTATCCTTTTCAAGTCCTGCCATAG
>CADBRB010000007.1 GCA_902796955.1 uncultured Ruminococcus sp. | reverse complement strand
CGCAATTCATTGTATTATACTCTCTCACCTTGACAGAGATTTGGCTACATGGTATAATAAGCTATTACAAAAACATATGGAAAGGAGAGAGTAACTTCAATTATTATAAGTTTAATAATTAGTTAAAGGACAATGAAACGATTTATAAGAGATGTAAAAAAATATAAGAATTATGCCATATATTCGGCAAAATCCGGATTAAAAGCGGAGGTTGCAAATTCATATCTCAACTGGCTGTGGTGGATACTCGACCCGTTGCTTTTTATGCTGGTTTATATGTTCATAGGTATGATTGTGTACCGCTCAAAAGAGCCCAACTATACGCTGTTCGTATTTTCGGGCTTGACTCTCTGGAACTTTTTTAACAAAACCGTAACCGGCTCTATCAAAATAGTCAGAGGCAAAAAAAGCATTATTTCAAAAATCTATCTTCCAAAATACGTTCTGGTGTTTACAAGAATGGCTGAAAACTTTGTAAAAATGGTGATTTCATTCGGCATTATAATCATAATGATAGTAGCTTACGGATTACCGTTCCAGTTTAAACAGCTTCTTATCTTCCCCATACTCCTCGTGCTTATACTTATCACGTTCGGCGTAAGTACGATTGTAATGCACTTCGGAGTGTTTATAGACGACCTGTTCAACATTGTTCAGGTGGCATTGAGGGTTATGTTCTATATGTCGGGCGTTTTCTATAACATATCAACAAAAATACCAGATAAATTCGGAGCATATCTGCTTAGATTAAATCCGCTGGCTTTTTGTATTGATTCGGTAAGAAGGCTGATAATCTACAACGAATATCCCATGATGAAGTGGCTGTGCGCCTGGGGCGTAGCAGGCGTGCTTCTCAGCGTTGCAGGGGTTTGGCTTGTTTACCGTTATGAAAACAGCTACGTAAAGGTTATTTAAAATATCAGGAAAGGAAGCCGCCCCGGTCATACCGGATATACGGGCGGTTAAGGGAATAAAATGGGAAATATAGCTATTGAAGTCAAAAATCTTACAATCGCATATAAGCTGCTCAATAAGGTATCCTTACTTGGTATGATAACCAAGCATAAAAAAGTTTCCGAAAAGGAATTTGTTGCGGTAAAGGACGTTTCTTTTTCGGTTGAGGAAGGACAGATAATCGGTATAGTAGGCAAAAACGGCAGCGGTAAATCCACTATGCTGCGCTCTATAGCCGGTATTTTCAGTCCCAACAAGGGTACTATAGACATACACGGGCATTCTATTTCTCTGCTTTCAATAGGTGTCGGCTTTGAAAAAACACTTTCCGGCAGAGAGAATATCTTTCTTGTAGGCTTACTGCTCGGCTTTACCGAGGCACAGATAAAAGAACACTTAGATGAAATCATTGCATTTTCCGAGCTGGGCAATTTTATAGACAAGCCCGTTGAAACATATTCAAGCGGTATGTATTCAAAGCTTGCCTTTTCAATAACAGCTATACTTGAAACGGATATCATGCTGATTGACGAGGTTTTGAGCGTCGGTGACGCAAAATTCAAAAAGAAGAGCTTTGCAAAAATGAAGGAGCTTATACAAAACGATAAACGTACCGTACTTATCGTTTCGCACAGCTCTGAAACCATACGTGAGCTTTGCTCAAAGGTTTTATGGCTTCATGACGGTCATCTAAGAATGTTCGGTGATACCGAGGAAGTTCTTGAAAAATACGACGAGTTTATGTCGTAAACAACATAATAGCGGAAAAATTTGCCCCCCGTACCGTGAAATATGGTACGGGGTTTGTTTTATATAATCAAAAGGAACTGCTGTTAAATTTTTTATATGCATTTTTATTCATCACTCTGCGACTATATTGAAGATTACCCCGCATCGGGGAAGATTAGCCTTCGTGCATCGTATGAATGGTCCGGAATATTCTTAATAACGCTTCCCGCACGGTTAAAATAATAATATGCTATCTCGTTGCCTTCATCCCACAGGGCATCTATAAAATAGACCTTGCCGCCTAAGAGTATTGCGTTCCATTCGTGCGTATCGCTTGACACAGTTATCACATTCAGTCCGGCCAACCGGGCAAGCAGTGCAAAGCTTTCGGCATAGTTGCCGCAAACGCCCACATGATATTTCAGCCCGGCATATCCAAACGGCGTCATACCGCCGCTTGTTATCTCATAGTCCATAATATCCTTTATATAGCTGTAAATTACAAGCTCCTTCTCAAGCTCCGTCATGTTTTTGCGGATTAAGCTTTTTACTGTTTTTGTGGAAAGCTCGTCGTTTTCAAGGCACTCCTCATAGGTAAACTGACATCCGGTTTCAATCGCCTTTTGAGCAATTTTATTATCCTTCAAGCTGCTGAAATTCAATATGCAGTTATCAAGCACGGAGAACATCTTCAGCTTGTTCAATTTATTAACAGGTGATATATCCTCTATAAAGTTTGAGTTCAGATCAACATATACAAGATTTTCCATTTTGGCAATCGTAGAAATATCTTTTATATTGTTCATCGGCAATCTTAATTCTTTGAGCTTTGTATTGCCGGATAAATCCGGCAGTTCTTCTATAAAGCACCATGAAATGTCAATAGATTCAAGATTTTCAAGCTTGCTCAGCCCCGATATATCGGTTATTTCACCGGAATTGACTGATATGCTGCTTAGATTTGTAAAATATTCTATTCCCGTCAAGGACTTCACGGGGTAATCATGTATTGATATAAACCTTACCTTTGAGAGCATCTTTTTGGTAAGCGGTCTGTCATATTCAATACCCAAATACCACCTTGCATAGCACGAAAGACCTAAATCCAAATCCATATTATAGGCGTATTTATCAAGAAAAAGCTCCGGCTTTGCACTTACAGGCAAAACATCTTCGGCAAAGCTGTATTCGCCTGATTTATCCGTGTCCTTTTTACCGTTTACAAAAAACTCTATGCTTAATTTATCAGGTTCAAACTGTTTTATTCTTATATGAGTATTTTTATCGTCCGATAAATAATCAAGTGCTATCAAAGCATCCTCAAAGCTTATGTTCTTTAGTCTATAGGCCTCTATGTCTACTATAAAGTCGTTGTCGTAGTCTTCTGAAAAAATAAGATTTGAATTTCTTTCGGAATACGGCATAAGCTCTATTTGATAGCCAAGAATTCCCGATGCCGTCGGGCGTTCAAGCCTTTTGCGGAATATTCCGGTTATCTTTTCTACGCTTGTTTCGCAATAAGAGAAAAACGACGGCGTCTTTACATTATTCAATATGTTATTTTCACTCTTCGGCGGTTTATACAGCATAGTTGTAACAGCAGTCAATATGCCGAAAATCAAAATGGAGGCAATTATTAATCTCAAAGGCTTCATAAATTTCTTTTGTTTCGGATAAAACAGGATACAATCCGTTTTTACCCTGCACTGTCCTTTCTGTATTATACTATACATATTTATTTTACTGTAAAATGTTAAAAATATACATCTTATACTTTTACACACTTTCCTGATTTTTGCTTTCTGATATAAGATTTTCCCAGTTTAAATACTCTTCGTCCAGCTCCTTCTGGGTTTGCTCCAGCTTTGACGTAAGCTCTATTATTTTTTGATAATCCGTTGATGTTTCGGGCAATTCAAGCTCTGCGCTTATAACTTCCATATT
>CADBRB010000006.1 GCA_902796955.1 uncultured Ruminococcus sp. | reverse complement strand
TGACATTGATAATGGTAGTAAGCAGTCTGCCGATGGTGGCGTTTGAGGCTGAGGCAAAAACAAATAACGGCATTATAACATATCAGCCGCAAGCAACTTCAAAAGCACAAAAAATTGTGAACATAGCCAAAAAAGAGCTTGGAAACAATTACAAAAAATACTGCAACTGGTATGGTATTACTGATAATTGGTGTGCTATGTTTGTCTCATGGTGCGCTAATAAAGCGGGTGTATTGAATAAAAGTATACCTAAAGAAGCCTCTTGTAGTCGTATGTTAAATAAAATTAAAAACATGGGAGGAAAACAAGTAAAAACTCCGAAAGCAGGAGATTTAGTTTTTTTTACTTGGGGACATGTTGGCATAGTAGAAAGTTATAATTCAAGCACAAAGAAAATTACGACTATAGAAGGAAACACAGGCAATAACAATTTTAAAAAGAGCAAAGTTATGAGGCATACATATAATGTTAACTATAGTGGAATAAAAGCAATTATAAGGCCAAAGTATTAATGCCGTATTTAAAACCATAAGGTATAGAATAATCGTTTTAACATTAAAGCATAATTTTAATTAAGTGCCCCGTACTGCATTCGATTTGCGGTACGGGGCAAAATTTTATCTTGCTATAATAAATAGTACAAAACCCTGCTTTCCCTGAGCGAAGAACCTGCACACAGAGTTATTGCAAATTCTGACTTCATTTTCTGAGGCGGAGAGAGCGCACAGCTTGCTTTTTATCATGTAGCTTCCACCTCTTCACTCTTCACTCTTCACTATTCACTATTCACTATTCACTATTACCTCTTATCTCTCACTTCGCCTTCAGGCGTAACTTTATCCAACCGCCTATTTATACTCTCTCCACCATCTTGTCTGATAATTTTCCCAATCGTTCCAGTTTACGGTTTCACCCAGTTTTGGTGATATCACTGCCTGCCCAACTTCGTCCGCACGTTGTACAACTCTTTCGGGTGGATTGTCCCAAGCGTGGTTTGAAAGCTTAAAAGCACCCCAGTGTATGGGCATAAGCACCTGTGCGTGTACATCCTTTGCCGCCTTGACGGTTTCCTCAGGGAACATATGCACATTGTGCCACATGGTATTGTACTGTGCGCAATCCATGAGGGCAAGTGTGAATTCACCGTATTTTTCGTAGATTTCCGCAAAATGCTCGCCGTAGCCGCTGTCGCCTGTTTCAAGTATACTGTACTTTTCGTTCTTAAGCACCCATGAAGACCACATTGTGGCGTTTTGATCCGTAAGACCTCTGCCGGAGAAATGCTTTGACGGCACGCAGGCAATAGTAAGTCCGTTTATATCGGTTTCCTCCCACCATGCCATAACCGTTATTTTTTCGGCTGGTATTCCCCAGCGTTCAAGGTGATTTTCAACGCCGAGCGGCACAATAAAGCGCTCTGTTTTCTCGTTGATTTTCTTAATCGTTTTATAATCAAGGTGATCATAGTGGTCATGTGTTATTATCACTATGTCAAGGTTTGGAAGCTCTTCAATTTGCATGACGATATCACTGAAACGTTTGGGCCCTATAAAAGAAACAGGTGAGGTTATCGTATTGAAAACAGGGTCAAACATTATGTTCATGCCCTGCATTTGGAACATAACGGTTGAATGGCCAAACCATGTAAGAGTCATGTCCTCAGCTTTGGGCGATTCAAGCGGTGCAGGTACGGCAGTGGGCAGTGTATCTTCGGGCGATGTACCTTTTCCGCTTGTTCTGTCTGCATATGGGTCGTCCGATTCTCCCATGACGGAAAAATCCTCGCTGTAAAAGAACTTTTTACCGTCAAAATGCTTTGTACGCTGAGCATACATAAGCTTATCCCTCTTATTTGCCTTGCCGCCGAACGGAGGCCATACATTTAAAAAAATAAGCGCAAAAACGTAAAGTATTACAGCTATTATCAATAGAATAAGCAGACCCTTGAGTGTTTGCCTGAGCCAACCGTGAGAGTTAATAAAGTTAATCATAGCGCATACCTCATTTATTGATTTTTTACATAATGATATTATAATTCATTGCAAAAAAGTTTACAAAAAACATTTAATAAACAAATTTTAAATAAAAAGTTAAAAACTATGGAAATTTACCGCTTTTTATTATATAATTGAAAAAAAGCTCGAAGATATGAATTTTTGTGCTGACTATAATGCAATATTCGATTTATAAATAACGTATTCAATGGTTTGTTAATACTAATACCTAATAAAAAGAAGATTATCTCAGCGGTGCAATCTTCACAATAATGTGCTGTAGTTCTCGGAATACGTCAGGTGCAAAGAGTATGCCACTGTTGCGTAATCGGTTATTGAAAAAACAACTGCCATACTTGCAAATCTAAATCTGCTTTCTATCGGCAATTAGTATAAAACAGTTAAAGGGTGTTCAATTATGATTATAGGAGCATTTGCCGTATTTGTAACAGAACTGATTTTGTTGTTTATGAGTATAAGCAAAAAATATGTCAGTCTTAACAAAGCCGCTTACAGTGCTTTGGGTTTGCTTGCCGTTTGTGTAACAGCCAAGCATAGGCTCGGCAGAATAATAGAAGCTTTGATTGCGGGTGATGATATGACCGACGAGGCGTTTCTTGCCCTGCCTGCAGTCGTATTATCCTGTGTGGCAATTTCGGCGGCGGTATTGATTTTACGTTTGGTATATAGGAGCGCATACCTCAAGAAAGAGAAAATAAATCGAGTGGTTTTATTGTTTGAGGCGATTGCTTTTATATTTATTTTTCAATCTGCGTTTATCGTATGCAGAAGGCTTATCGACTATGACGCAACCGTCTTATCGGATTCGCTGTTTGGCAGTAAAGGCAGATTCCTTTTGACTATAGGCATTATATCGGCACTGATAAGCTTAGTACCGGTCATTGTCAGGGCAATACGTAAAGAGAGCAAGGAATTGATGCCGGTTCTTTCCGTTTTATTCAAATCTGCGGGCAGTGTGTTGCTGTTTATCGGAATTGTTCTGGTATGTGTCCAGCTTAACAATAACTCTTTGTACAATAAGATAAGCGGTGTAACCTTTGTAGACGACGGTTCGGGAAGCATAATAGTGACTGACGATGATTTTACACAGTATTTTTATTTGGACATAGATATGCTCGATTACTTTGAAACCGACGAAAACGGAGATTATTATTTTTACAGAAGAACCGTAAACGGAAGTACGGATATCGTTAAACCGTATTTTATAAATTCGGAGGTCGTTTTTATACCGTGCTTGTTAGCAGGCGTTTGCCTGATTTCAGCCGGCTTGTACCTGAGCAAAAGAGTAAAGCGTAAAAAGTCGCAAGCTGCATTAGATGTACATACAGAGCTTGCCAAACCGCATGAGTGCAATGACAGCGGGCAATAGATTTATATGATTCCGTATATAAAAATGGATTAAAACAGTACATCGTTATTAATTGTTACCCATAGAAAATGAAAAACTGATTGTAAAAGGAGAAAAAACAATGGTTTTTATTTTATCTGCTGTATTGGTGGCACAGATTTACTTATTGGTAAAAAGTATAATTAAGCAAAAGATTGACAATAAGCTTTTGTTGTTTGATATAGCTTCGTTTATTGCGGCTATAATTGCATTTGTATTGTACCGTGACAGAATGGATATATATGCATTCTATTACGAGATAGGTATGACACGTATAAATTTTATAGCTCTTCTGGTTGCAATCGCCGCATACTTTATAATGGGTTTTATAACCCTCATGTCAAGGTTTATTTACAGTAAGAACAATAGCGTATCTTCAATATGTATGATGTTCGGCGTACCGCTATTGCTTTTGGGAATATATATGCTGTATTTGGAGATAAACAACAATTTACAGTATGTTCCAACGCCGGCAACCGTTATCAGCATTGAGGAAAAACAGCTCTTCAGCGAAAGAACGGTAGATAATCCCAACGGTATCGTATATCGTCTTATTGTCGAATTTGAGAGAAACGGCATAAAAGAAGTACGAGCGGTGAATTATGACTTTTTTGATGGTCAGGAAATCAGGCTCAGCCATAAGGTGAGTATTTATATAGTTGAAACTGAGGATGGCTTTGTAATAATCAAACCTAATCTTGTGTATTTTGAAATGCTGTACGTGCCTTGCTTTGTTATGGGCGTACTGCTGGTGTTTATAGCATTGAACACAAAATCAAAGGATAAACAAAAAAACGCTCCCGCCGCAGTTGTGCCGTACGGTGCGGAATATGTACCCGGACAGGGTGAATATGCCGAATATGCGGAAAACGGCGATGCTCAGGAATACTCAGGTAATACTGCAGAGCCGGTATATGATGATGCGATGTATTACGACGATGCTCAGAATTATACGCAGTCACAGGACGATTGGGGACAATATATGTAAGCTTGTAAGAAAGCGTATATCCTAATGCTTATACGATAATCTTAAAGCTCATAACATAACGTAAAATGAAAAGGAGGATATAAAATGAGAGAAATAATTTTTATGCTGTTGCTGGTAGTATTGACCGTAGTACAGATTGTAATGCTTGTAAAAGGAATAAAACGAAAAAGTCTGGGACTTGCTGAGTTTGCAGTTGATATTCTGTCAATCGTGATTGCCGCAAGTATGCTCATATATTATGATTCTCTGCCCGGATACGGATTTATGCCGGGGCTGACATATCTTTTTGAGGTATTGATATGTATGGGGGCACTGGTGCTTTACGGTCTTATTATGTTTGTGACGGTCTGCTCAAAGATTATAATGTTTGAAAGGCGGCGCAAAAGAGAGGGAAAAACCTATGCAAATCCAATTATCCTCACTTTAGCATTTATATTTCTTGTGGGAGCAGTAGCACTGTTTGCCTATGAAAAAATAGAGAACAGGAACATCGTACGCACAACTGGTGTAGTTACGGCGTTTGAAGAACATGATATAACATACTATGAAAACGGAACTCATAAGGATATCACCTACGAATGCCCCGTTATTACATTTACGGTTGACGGACAAGAGCAAGAAGATTACGTATATCCGAGTTATTTTGAAGATAAAAAAGAGATTGGGGAAACAGTTGAAATATATTTTGATTCAACCGCCAGCGTCCACTATAATATTACCGCACCCGAAAATGCTATGCCGGTATACCTTGCGGCTTTGGCGATAGGCTGTATTCTGATAATTTACAGGTTTACGAAGTGCAAAAGAAAAACTGCCGAACCGGACGGTTTAGAAGAACCTGAGCAAAACAAGGCGAAGCTTGAAGAAACGGAAAAAGAATAAAGCATAAAGTAAAATTCGGCTGATACCGTTTGGTATCAGCCGATAATTTTTTAGCTTATTCCTCCATGCCTGCAAGCACTTTATACAGTAAGCCGTACAACTGCATAGCCTCATCATGTGTAAGCCGAACGCATCCTGCCATCTGCTGAGGTACGGCAACAGCTCTTTGCTTAAGTGCGTCGCCTTCATCCGTGATTTCCACTATCAGCACACGTTCGTCCTCAGGCGAACGGTAACGCTTAACGTAGCCCTTTGCCTCCAGACTTTTGAGTACAGGTGTAAGTGTGCCGCTGTCCAAAAACAGCCGTTTTCCAAGCTCCTTGACGTTTATCCTGCGCTCACTCCAGAATACCATCATTGTTATGTATTGAGTGTATGTCAGGTCTATTTTGTCCAGATAGGGTCTGTACCGTTTTATCACCTCTCGTGATGCCGCATACAAGGGAAAGCACAGTTGGTTTTCAAGCTTTAAGCCGTCATACTTATCCATAAGCTCACTCCGTCAGGCTTTAACACATTGTTCGTCATAGGCTTTGCGAACAGCTATTGCAAGCTGGTCTGCACAGGAGGTCTTTTTAAATCCGCATATGTTGCCCCTTAATTTGGATTCGATTTCTTCAACGGTTTTACCCTCCAAAAGCTTTGATATAGCCTTAAGATTGCCGTTACAGCCGCCTACAAAACGGATATTGGATATAACGTTGCCGTCAATGTTAAAGTCTATCTCCACCGGGCATACGCCTTTCGGCTCATAAGTATATTCCATTACAGTTACTCCTTATAGTATGTTTGTTATAGCAATCAATTAAATTGAATGCAATTTAATTATATTCGATTTTGCAAAAAAGTCAATATGTCTATTAGAAAAATTCGCACAAAAGCTTTATTGTGGTTCTAAATCAGATTTTCTTAGTAAATTGCACAAAGTGTAAAGTAATGATTTAGTGAATAGTTACGAACTTTGAAAAAAATTGTCAATTCTATGGATTTTTTGTCAAAAAAATAGTAAAATTTAGTTTGGTATTTTTAAAAAGTAAAGGAGTGTTTCTTTTTGAAGATTTTGCAAAAAATAATAGAAAAAGCTTCCGATGACAAGGCAACGCAGAGAAGGCGTAAAAGGATGATAGTAGTTGTTTCCGTAATAACGCTCCTTTCAATGATGACATCTACATTTGCGTGGTTTACAATCAATACGTTTGCAGGTGTTGACAAGCTTGATTTGAAAATAAGCGTAAGCGCACAGCTAAAGGTTGCTATGGAGGACTTCGGCGCAGATCTTGATAAATATGTAAAGACTATTACCACCGAGATGATAGACACCTACCTTGCAAAGGAAAACACAAGGCTTGCAGATATAATACTTGACCCCGTAACGACCACAAACGGTACACGCTTTACAAACCGCAGAGGTGATGAAAGAGCGGCAAACAACAGGTCATATCTGGAGTTTGAGGCGTATTTCATAGCTACGGAGGATATGTGGGTGCATCTTACTACGGAGTCATCAAATATTGAGGGCGATAACGGAACTATGGTTACCACAACGTCAACAGGTGCAAGAGCCGATATAGTAAACTGCCCGCGCGTAAGCTTTACGACCGAATCGGACGGAACGGCGATATATGAGCCGAACAAGGGCAGTCCGGTAAACGGGCAGAATACGTTTGACATAGCCAGTCCTATGGTTTATTCAAACAGTACCCGCCTTTTCCATTTGGACGGTATGACGCCCAAAAAGGTTACCTTCCGCCTGTGGATAGACGGAGAGGACCCGGAATGCGACGATGATGTGCAGGCGGCTGATTTGAGCGTGGCTATGAGCTTTATAGGCTGTGACAACAATAATATCCCGATTGCCTGACAGCAGATAAGCTTTTATCAAATTTAGGGAGTGATGATATTGCCAGAATCGAAGAAAATGCAAGATGTGTTTACTCCTCAGGAGTTAAGTGAGTTTAATGATAAAACAACTTCCGCATCAGAGCTGGAGCGCTTTCATATAAGAACCGATTCCGCAGAGATAGTAGCGTATAAAAAGAGACGCAACTTGCTGGCGGCAGGGCTGGGGATTGGAATTTTCCTGCTTATCATTTTATTCATTATATCTCTGCTGGTTACGCATTGGGGAGATTTGATTATAGAAATTGATTCCTATGCCATAACAAAGGGTCTGGCACTGAGCGAGGATCCGGGCTTCGGCTCACACTATACCACACTTTCGGCAAAACAGGCAAACAGCGTTACCAATATAACCAAAAGCTGGCTGCCGCACAATCTGGATACCAGCGGCGACGGCGAACACAACGGTGATAATTATGTAGCATATACGTTTTATGTAAAAAATGTGGGTGAATATACACTGGACTATGACGCTTCGCTTGAAATAATAGGTGCGGCAAAATCCGCTGACGAGGCAGTAAGAGTTATGGTTTATAAAAACGGTCAGCCCAGAGTTTACGGCAAGTCAAAGTATAAAAATCGTGAGATGAGCGAAGAGGACTGCTATAAATTTGTTTACAGTGCAGAGGACGGCGACGGCTCGATAGTAATGACCTCCCGCACAGAAAACTTTGAGGTAGACCAAATCGACAAATATACGATAGTTATCTGGATTGAGGGCAACGACCCTGAATGTATAGACGATATACGAAACGGACACGTGCGTATGAGAATGTTGTTTGAGATAGAGGGCGAGGATTCGCCTCACAGCATTTTTGGCACGGCATACGAGGAATATATCGCAAGTATTTCATCGCAGGAAAATATAGACGAGTTCGGCTTTGTTGAGGATAACTCAAGTATACAACAGGAAGATGACGCAGATAATACTTCCGGTACAGCTTCTCAGGATTCTGCCGTAAGTACACAAAGCGCATCATCTGATAATTCTGAACACTCATAGCGGCCGGAAGACCGCACACCGCCTGTTATAGACGGAACAATCAAGGTATTATGTGCATTTGCACTTAATATAAAGTAAATTTCTCTATAGTGCTATAGGGCAAAATCTAATTTGGGAGGAAATCTCTATGAAAGCAAAAACAAGAAGAAGTCTGTTAATTTCTTCGGTAGCTATGCTGTTGGTAGCAATGCTGTCACTCGGCACAGCTACATACGCATGGTTTACAAACACCACAACAGCTACGGCTGAAAACGCACAGGTTACCGTTGCGGCACCTTCAGGACTTGTTATAGCGGCGGTTATCAGCGGTACAAGAGCACCTGCGGCAAGCGCATATGCGTCAAGATTGAATTTGGCGGATGAAAGCACAGGTCTTATGAAAAACGTTGTACTGGAGCCAACTTCATTTAATGCTATTGAAACGCTTACAGCAGACCCTAAATTCTTTAAGGTTGAAATGAATTCTGATAAAGTGGTTTCTGAAATCAAAAAAACAACTGAAAATTATTTTGCTATTGACATTTACGGAAAACTTTCCGGCACAGGTACCGATACAAAAATGGTTTCATTGAAAAATATAACCGGTATTGACAGTAGTGTTCCGGGAAAAGTTGTAAGATGCGCATTTTATGGTGTTAACGATGCCGGTAAAGCTTACCTGAGGAAAGCTTACACAAATTTTGATACATCAAATCCGACAGTATATCCTGTTACAACTGAAGGTTCCGGACTTAGTATTCAGGCAGGCGCTGATTATACCATTCCGTCTGGTGACAGTCATGTCGGAACCGGATTGACAACAGCTACTTTCTCTACAAGCCAAGAAATAAAAACGGTTGATCATTCCGGCACTCTGTTAGGAACGCTGTATTTCTGGGTTGAAGGTCAGGATCCTGATTGTCATAATCAGACAGATCCGGCGGATGAAGCTGCACTTTTGTCAACAGTTAGCGGCATATCGTTTGAATTCTCAATTCCTGAAAACTAATTAACAAAGTAAATTTTAACTAAACTAACCTGAATTGGAGACTCTCGTATGAAAAAAGCAATCAAAGGTATATTTAATACTGTCATTGACATTCTTGTTGTACTGGTACTGATAATATCCATACTTACCGTGATATTGTCATTGTCCTCCAAGTCAGCGGGAGTCGCCAATATATTCGGCTATGTTCCGCTCAGTGTACAGTCCGGCTCAATGGAGCCCACCTTTTATCAGAACGACCTTATCTTCTGCAAGCATATTGAAGATAAGGCGTACAGCTACAAGGTGGACGACATCGTAACCTTCCCTATGGAGGTTGACGGTGTAAGAATACTAAACACGCACAGAATCATCGAGGTAATCGAGGATAACGGAACTGTTTTTTACAGGACAAAGGGTGATAATAATCAGACAAACTACGAAGCTGACAGAAAGCTTATTACAAGCGATGATATCGTTGCCCTGTACACCGGCAAGAGGATAGGCGGATTCGGTAAGGCATTTACTTTTCTCAGAACTCAGCTTGGATTCTTCCTCTGTATTCTTCTGCCGATGATAATCTTCTTTGTGTATGAGCTTATAAGAGTAATAGTAAACTTTATGGCTTATAACAAGGAAAAGGCGGTTGAGCAGGCATTGCAGACCGTATCAAGCTCTGAGCTTACGGAGGAGCAAAAGCAGAGGGCTATTGCGGAATATCTGGCACAGCAGAAAATTAAAGAGGAAGCTGCTGCCGAAAAACAAAAGCCCGATGACGGCAAGCCTGATGAAGCAAAGGACAAAAAGCAGGAGAAATCACCGAGGCAGGGCGAAGAACCCGTAGCGGATGAAGAAGAAGAGTAATAAAACAAACATATTAATCATTTTTATTTGCCCATTTAGCACATGAGTAAAATGAATTAACGTATATATTCTCTCCGGCGTTTATGCGTCGGAGAGAGATATAGGTTATATGGTCTGCCGTATAAACCGGCAGTGGTAGATTTTTTTAAGGAGACGAAGCGCCGTGGATACAATATTTAAGTTTTTATTTGAATTTCTCGGTCAATTTTTTGGCTCTCTGTGGTCAATCATAGCTGGCCTTTTTAAGGGAATAGCGGGTATGTTTGATTTTCCAGCATATATCAATATTATAAACAGCTTTACAACCGAGCTTGGCGGGCTTGCATGGGTAATTGCAATCGTTGCAATACTTGTTTTGGCGGCGGTGCTTGTTGCGGCAGTGTGGCTAATAGTCGTCTCAATAAAAAAGTTTATCCGTTCGCACCGCAGAAGAAAGGATACCGACTCGCTCATTGAGGAGGTACAGGCCCTCAATAAAGAGGTAATGCGCCTTAACCTTGAAAAGGACAAGATACTTTCCATGAAGGTGTCGCAAATCGGTCTTAATCCAAATGAGATTGCCGAGCTTACCGGAGAAGAGCTTGAAACTCTCAACGGCGAAAAGGGCAAGAAAGAGGACACAAGCGACAAGAGATTTTACAAGCTGGCAGAAATCGACGATATCTGGGCAAACTACAAGCCGCCCGTATATAATAACGACATTACCCTGCCGGAGTTCTGCGAGCAGTTTAGAATGTTCGCCTGCTCACGTTTGGGTCTTTACTATGATATCAAGCTTATCAGGCTTTTTGTTGCGGCGTTCGCCTCAACAAGACTTATCATATTACAGGGTATTTCCGGTACAGGTAAAACCTCATTGGCATATGCATTCGGTAAATTTGTAAACAATCCGTCAATTATAGCTTCGGTTCAGCCTTCATGGCGTGACAGAACAGAGCTTTTCGGTTATTTCAACGAGTTTACAAAGAAGTTTAACGAAACCGAGCTTCTCCGTGCGATGTACGAGGCCTCTTACAACGAGAACGTGTATGCGGTAATCTTGGATGAAATGAACATTGCCCGTGTTGAGTATTACTTTGCGGAGATGCTCTCAATACTTGAAATGCCGTCACGTAACGAGTGGGTTGTAGATATCATCCCAAACGCATGGCCGAGCGACCCGAAGCACATCAAAAACGGTCAGCTGCAAATACCGCCGAATATGTGGTATATCGGCACGGCTAACAACGATGACTCAACATTTGCAATTACAGATAAGGTTTATGACCGTGCAATGCCCATAAACATAGATACAAAGGGCGTTGCCTTTGAAGCACCCGATACTGCGCCGATAAATATAAGCTACAAGCATTTTGAGGATATACTCAATCAGGCAAAGGCGACATATGTAGTTTCAGAGGAAAGCCTTAAAAAGGTCAGTCTGCTTGATGACTATGTTATTGAGCATTTCCGTATAGCGTTCGGTAACCGTATCGTTAAGCAGCTGCGTGACTTTGTTCCCGCTTATGTGGGCTGCGGAGGTACAGAGGTTGACGGGCTTGATTACGTGCTTGCACGTAAGGTTTTCAGAAAGTTTGAATCTCTGAACCTTTCCTATATTCGTGATGAGATAGACGGGCTTTGCGCATATCTGGACGAGCTTTTCGGTGAAGAAAACATGAATGAATCCAAGGAATATCTGCGTATGCTCAAGAAACTTGTATGATAGAATAATATAGTAGGGCCGACTTGTGCAGAAAGCTTTTCTGCTCAGGTTTGCCCTATCGTTGCTAAATTAAGGCAGATAACAAATTTTGGTAATACCCGGTTAAAGGAGAGTAAGACATGGCTGATTACAGTAAATACTACAGAGCTTATATGTATATGCAGGAGCTTCTGAAAAATGATTTTACTTACAATTACATAACAGCCGGTCTTAAAGACGGCGACAGAGGCGACGATGCTCTTGTCGGTAAAACCAATGAAAAGGTCATAGATATGGACTGGGTAGAGGCGATAGAAGAAGCCCTGCCGTATATCCAAAAGGCTATTGACGAGCAAAGACGCTTTATAAAGCAGATAGAAAATGTCGTTCGCATAGAGCTTGCAAGAAAAACCGGACCGGAATCGGTAAAGCATCTCTCTCAGCATACCAACTTTATCGCAAAGGTAGAGGACGGAATGGTAACTCCGAATAAAATTCTTGTTACCGAGCGTGAGGAGAGCTTTGCTATTTATGAAAATCGTGTGCTTATGACGCTTATCCGCAGAACGCTCCGTTTTGTTGCCGATAAATACACAAAGATGAAGGATGTTCCGGACGACAGCTACAATGAGTTTACCGTAAACAGAACGCTTAACTTTAATGAGGAAAAAGCGGTATTTAAATTTAAGTATTCCAGAGAAGCTCACGACAAGCTCTCGGACGATATAGAGATAACTGATGTAAGCGAGCTTTCCGATTTTGACAGAATACGCCGCATCAGAAATACACTCAACAGCTTTATGAACTCACAGCTCATAACTACTATTTCAAAGGAGCCTGAGGTGCGCCCGCCGATAACACAGACAAACCTGTTAAAGAAAAACCCCAACTTTAAAAAAGCAATGGAGCTGTGGGATTTTCTGGATAGATATAACAAGCTCGGCTTTGAGATAGTGGGAGAAAAATTTGACGGTAAAATATCAGAGCAGATACAGCAGGACGTATATTTTACCATGGGCTTTGAACATTTTATGATGTCAATGGCTACAAACCCCGGTTTGCGCAGGCTTTTACAGCAAAAATACGAGGAAGAAAACGCACGTATAGCCGAGGAGGAGGCAAGACCGGAAAAAACCAGAGAATCCGTCCTTAAAGCACAGCTTGACGCAGTGCGTAAGGAAGAAATGGAAATACGCCTGCGTGAGATACGTGAGCGTGATAAGCAGATACTTGATTTACAGAATGAGATAAAAAATTTAAAGAAACAGCTTGATGAAAAAGACCGTGTAATACTCACGCTAAAGGGTAGAATATCCGCTCTTGAGGACGAGCTTAGAGAGGTTAAGGAGGAGCTTAAGGAAACAAAGCTCAAGCTGCTTGAGGCCGAAAAACGGATACAGGAGCTTGAGAAAGAAAACGAACAGCTAAAACAGAGAGTTACAGAGCTTGAAGAGCATATAGAAGAGCTTAACGCCTTAATTGCGGAACTGAATGAGCAGATAGAAGCGTTAAACGAGAGAATAGAAGAGCTTACCCGTGAAAACGAGGAGCAAAAGGCTAAGATAGAGGAGCAGGAGCAAATCATATCCGAGCAGAAGGAAACTATAGAGAAGCTTGAAGAGCAGGTAGCCGAGCAGATAGCAAAAATAACCGCACTGATGGAGCATATTAAAAAATGCGAGG
>CADBRB010000005.1 GCA_902796955.1 uncultured Ruminococcus sp. | reverse complement strand
GCAACCGCTTTAATCTCATTAAGCTTATGAGTAATGAATATAATTGATTTACCTTCGCTTACGAGATGCTTCATAATCTTCATAAGCTCGTCAATTTCCTGCGGGGTCAAAACAGCAGTCGGCTCATCGAAAATAAGTATATTATTTTCACGGTACAGCATCTTCAAAATTTCAACACGCTGCTGCATACCTACGGTTATGTCAGAGATATACGCATCCGGGTCAATAGCAAGCTTATATCGCTCGCTAAGCTCCATAACTTTTTTACGTGCCTCGTCCATTTTCAGCATACCGAATTTTGTGGTTTCAACGCCTAAAACGATATTTTCCAGAACGGTAAAGTTATGTACAAGCTTAAAGTGCTGATGAACCATGCCTATTGCAAGGTCATTGGCGTCATTCGGGTTATTGATTTTAACCTCTTTACCCTCAATTTTAATTACACCCTTTTCAGGTTGATATAGACCGAACAGAACACTCATAAGGGTGGATTTGCCTGCGCCGTTTTCACCGAGCAAGGCGTGTATCTCTCCCTTTTTTACTTGGAGTGTGATATTATCGTTTGCGATAATACCGGGAAATTCCTTGGTTATGTTCAGCATTTCGATAACATATTCCATTATTTCACTCCTTAAAAATTTTTATAGCAGATTTTGCAGTTAGTTTTATTTCACAGAAAACCGCAACACAAGCATTTAAACGAAAGACAACTGTACAATCGCACCCGAAAACCCATTTATATATAAAATACCGCAGAATCTAAGCTTACAGAATACTCTGTAATGATTCCTACGGTATAACCTGTCATAAGATATATAAAATTTACAGATTCAAGGGAGAATCCTTCTCAAAAGCGAGAGTTAAATGTTATGTATACGATAATCCGATTTTATTTAAGGTTATATAATTGTAGCATATATTCGCTTTATACTTGAACTACTAAATTGCAGGGGAATGTCGAAACACCCCCCTGCAACGTTTAAGACAGAAAAATTATGCGATTTCCGTTACCTTTACGATATTTAATGGGAGATCTGCAATTGCAATGTCATTGCCGTCTGCATCCTTATCCTTGCTGATAGTTACAGTGCCGTCAACGAGCTTAGCATAAATAGCCTTGTAGTCATCCTCTGTGAACTTGTTGAACTTCGCATTTGCAATAGCGATTTCAACACCTTCGTTCTTTGTGCTGAGTCTTAATGTGCTTCCGCCTGCGAATGAGCCGTCATAGAAGGATTTAAGAGCATCATAAATAGCTTTCTTGAGGTTCTTCATAGCAGAAGTAATAACTGTTTCAGACTCAAAGTATTGGTCAACGTCAACGCCGATGGACTTCTTGTCAGCCTCTTCAGCAGCTGCAAATACGGAGTTACCAACCGCACCGCCGCATCCGAAGATAACTTCTGTACCAGACTGATACCATCCGGCAGCAGTAGCCTTCGCCTCAGGTGTAGCATCAAAGTTACCTGTGTAGGTGTACTTCATATCTACAGAATCAACGCCCATCTCTTTTGCGGCGTCTTCAGCACCCTGAATAAAGCCATAACCGTAACGGATAACTGCCGGAACAGCCATACCGCCCATAAAGCCTAACTTTGTATAGCCATCTTTAACTGCGGCATAACCTGCAAGATAACCGGCTTCCTGCTCCTCGAAGAGTATCGGGAGAACGTTTGATGATGTTTTGTAGTTGTTGTCAGCATCATGCGGCTCACCGTCGAGCAGAATAAATGTGGTATCCGGATACATTTCCTGTGCCTTATAGATAGCAACCTCAAAGTTGAATCCCGGACATACAACGATTTTAGCACCGTTATCAATAGCAAGCTCGATGTTGGTCAAAAGAGTATCAACTGTAGCCTCTTTAGGCTGATAATACTTATAGGTTTTGCCCTCTTCGTTTGCATATTGTACGATACCTTCCCAAGAACCTTGGTTGAATGACTTGTCGTCGATTGTACCAACGTCGGTTATAAGAGCGATCTCATACGTTGTATCCTCTGTTTTGGGGCAACCTGTGAGTAATGTTGCAATACCCAAAAGCATAGCCATAGCTAATATCAGGGATAATGCTTTTTTCATAAGAAATTTCCTCCTTAAACAATTATGTATAGCAAAATCTTTACTACGCACCCATTATAACAAAACATTTTATGAAAATCAAGTGAAAATATAAATTTTATACAATTTTTTTATTGATTTTGAAGATTTTCAGGTGTAAATCCTAACGGTAAAATATCCGAAAGTGTATATTCGGCAATTTCGTCGTTATTTTTTCCTAAATAAATTTTAAAATCCGGCCCGCAAAATTCCTGCATAACCTGCCTGCATACGCCGCACGGCGGAGCAAAATCCTTAAAATCCATATTAAGCCCACCGACTATGGCAATAGCTTCAAACTCTCTCTCTCCCTCGCTTATAGCCTTAAAGAATGCAGTGCGTTCGGCACAGTTTGTCGGAGTATATGCAGCGTTTTCAATGTTACAGCCTAAATAAACCTTACCGCTTTTTGTAAGCAAGGCTGCTCCGACATGATAGTGCGAATAAGGAACATACGCACGCTGAGCGGCTTTACAGGCGAGCTTTACCAAACCGATTGATGTCACACTTTCACCTCTTTCGTGATTTCAAAACTATATAAAGTTGTGTGCTTTCTTTGTAATGTAACAAACCGATTTTACGCCGTAGGAATTTAATAAAATTCGTAACCTACAACAGCTATGTTTAGCTGTTTAGTTAATAATATGCACGGAGTTTAAAAAAATTTACGGCGCAAGTCCGGTTTAATAAAAAAAACAGTTTATTTTTTATCCAGCGTTACGGCAGTGTTAAGAGCTATCTCCATCATCTGCGTAAATGTGTTCTGTCTTTCTTCGGCAGTACACTCAAGACCCTTAGAGGGAATATCGGAAATTGTGCAGATTGCAAGTGCATTCTTTCCACAGCGTGCGGCGTTCATATAAAGAGCGGCGGCTTCCATTTCAACCGCAAGTACGCCCATTTTCATCCATGCTTCGGCACCGTGGGGATTGTCATCGTAGAAGGTATCGGATGAATAGATATTGCCGACTACCATATCAATGCCCAATTTTTTAGCCTCGTCAACAGCAGTGCTTAGCAAATCATAGCTGGCAATCGGTGCAAATGTGCCGGGAAGCTGATATTGATTGGCAAATGCGGAGTTTGTACAAGCACCCATGCCCGCAACAACGTCACGGAGCTTAAGCTTATCGCTCCAGCCGCCGGCAGAGCCGATTCTGATAATATTGTCTACATCGTAGAAATTAAACAGCTCATAGCTGTATATGCCTATGGACGGCATACCCATACCGCTCGCCATAACAGAAACTCTTACGCCCTTATAGGTTCCCGTATATCCGTGTATTCCTCTTACATTGTTTACAAGCACCGGATTTTCAAGAAATGTTTCCGCAATGTATTTTGCTCTCAGCGGATCGCCGGGCATCAATACGGTCTTGGCAAAATCGCCTGCTTTAGCTGAAATATGTGGTGTTGGTATTCCCATTTTAAATCACTCCTGTTTAAATTTTATTATGAGCTTTACGCTGATTTACTGTTTTACAAATTAATAACCGGTAGCTTCCTCGTTTTTGACGATTTTTACGATTCTGCTGGTACCTAATCTGCTGGCGCCGAGATTTATAAAGTCCTCTGCGTCCTCAAGAGATTTGATGCCGCCGGCCGCTTTAATCTTCAAATGCGGATCAATGTTTTCGGCAAACAGCTTGATATCCTCTTTTGTTGCCCCGCCGGTAGAAAAACCTGTAGACGTCTTGATGAAGTCAGCATCGGATTTTGAAACTATCTCGCAAATCTTGATTTTTTCTTCCTCCGTGAGCAGGCAGGTTTCAACTATAACCTTTAATATTCTGCCATCGCAGGCAGCTTTAATTTCATTTATTTCATTGAGAATGTCATCATATTTCTTATCCTTGAGCCAACCGATGTTGATTACCATATCAATTTCGCTTGCGCCGTTTTTCACTGCGTCTGCGGCTTCAAAAACCTTAGCGGCAGTTGTACTGTAGCCGTTAGGGAAACCTATAACAGTACAAATAGCAAGCTTACCCTGTACATATTCGGCAGCCTGTTTAACATATGAGGCAGGAATACAAACCGATGCGGTAGAGTATTTCATTCCGTCATCACATATTCCTTTTATATCCTCCCAAGTTGCCGTTTGCGTCAAAAGTGTATGGTCAACAGCACTTAATATTTTTTGTAATTCCACAAAAAATACCCCCTTTATCAAATGTATATAGTGCATATATTATAACCTGTTTTCTACAAAATGTCAAATAAAATAGAAAAAATTAAAGAAAATTTATTCAAATTTTAGATTTTTTAAGAATTATTAAATTAGCAATTACAGCTTTTAACATCATTTTAATATTACAGATACGACTTTTAACAAAAAAAGACGGAAATATATCAATTTATATTTGAAAAATCCGAAAAGATATGTTATACTAAAACAGTATTTTGTCAAAATTATAGCAACATTCTTGATTTTATAAGCGCATACGTGCCTGTTTTAGCAAAAAACTGTTTGTACTGTGCGCTTACGGTTGGAGGACTGTTATTATGTCAAAGGTCATGACAATAGGTATCGCAGGAGGTACCGGAAGCGGCAAAACTACATTAACTAAGCGTATCGTCAGTCAGTTTGGCGGCAATATAAGCGTAGTTTACCATGATAATTACTATAAGGCTCATGATGAGCTGCCGTATGAAGAGCGTGCCTTACTCAATTACGACCATCCCGACGCTTTTGATACCGAGCTTTTGATAAAGCATATAAAAATGCTCAAGGAAGGCAAAGAGGTTGAAAGCCCCGTTTATGATTATACAATTCATAATCGTTCGGATCAAACCGTGATTATAAAACCTACTAAGGTTATTGTTGCCGAAGGTATTCTGCTGTTTCAAAATCCGGAGCTTTGCGATTTGCTTGATATAAAGATTTTTGTAGATACAGACGCCGACGTTCGTATTCTGAGAAGAATCATGCGTGATGTTAAGCAAAGAGAAAGAAGCCTTGAATCTGTAGTTAATCAGTATTTAAAAACGGTAAAGCCGATGCATGAGCAGTTTGTTGAGCCGAGTAAACGCAATGCAGATATTATAGTTTTGGACGGCGGTTACAATCTGGTTGCGCTTGATATGATAATGCAGAGAATAAAATCGCACGTTGAACAGCAGGAGCTTGCTGATCAGCTTTTACTTAGATAATGCTATATAATATGTATGGACGGAGGTGTCAGATTGTCTGATTTTACAAAAGAATTGCCTGCAGAGCAATTTGAATATATGCAAATGGCGGCTGAGATTATGGAAATACGAGCAAGAGGCGACTCTCCGGTTGCTTTTGTTCGCACTTACGGCTGCCAGCAAAATGTTGCCGACAGCGAAAAAATAAAGGGAATGCTCGAAAAAATGGGGTTTACTTTCACGGAAAATGAAGAGGAAGCCGATTTCATTCTTTTCAATACCTGTGCAGTCAGAGAACACGCCGAGGACAGAGTATTCGGGAATGTAGGCGCATTAAAGAACATCAAACGCAGGCATCCTTCCGTTATCATAGCACTGTGCGGCTGTATGATGGAGCAAAGCCATATAGCTGAGAGGATTCATAAAAGCTTTCCGTTTGTCAATCTTGTTTTCGGTACGCACGCTCTGCATAAATTTCCCGAACTCTTTTATAAAAGCATAACTGCCGGTAAGCGTGTGTTCGATAAAATTGAAGACGATAAATTGATTTACGAAGGAATCCCGACGCACAGGGACGGCAGTTTTAAGGGCTGGCTCTCCATCATGTACGGATGCAACAACTTCTGTACTTACTGCATTGTACCCTACGTCAGAGGCACAGAACGCAGCAGACGCTCCGCCGATCTAATCTCTGAAGCACGAGCGATGATTGAGGCCGGCTATAAGGAGATTACTCTTTTAGGTCAAAACGTAAATTCATACGGCAAGGGTCTTGATGAGAATATAAACTTTGCCAAGCTTCTGCGTGAGATTGATAAAATCGAAGGTGACTATATACTTCGTTTTATGACGTCGCATCCTCGTGATGCCTCAAAGGAGCTTATCGACGCAATGGCGGAGTGCAAGCACGTTTCCTGTCATCTGCATCTCCCCTTTCAATCGGGCAGTGACAGGATACTTAAGCTTATGAACAGGCATTACGACAGAAAGCGTTACATGGATATAATAACCTATGCAAAGGAAAAAATACCTGATTTATCGCTTACCAGCGATATAATCGTCGGCTTTCCCGGCGAAACCTATGAGGATTTTCAGGAAACGCTGAGTCTTGTAAGGGAAGTAGGCTTTACATCACTTTTTACATTTATTTACTCAAAGCGTGAGGGTACTCCCGCCGCTAAAATGGACGACCCTGTGCCGGCCGAAGAAAAAACCAAATGGTTTATGGAGCTTTTAAAGGTGCAGGAGGAAATTGCCGCAAAAAGATGTGCGGATATGGTAGGAAGTACAACACGTGTACTTGTAGAGGAAGTAAACGAAAAGACAGGCGAGCTTAACGGCAGGACGTCGGGCAATATAGTTGTAGAGTTTGACGGCGACACGTCGCTTGTGGGACAGTTTGCAAACGTACGTATTACCCGTGCAAGGAACTGGATATTAAAG
>CADBRB010000004.1 GCA_902796955.1 uncultured Ruminococcus sp. | reverse complement strand
TGATATTGCTGTAAGAACAGTAGCCAATCTGCGGCAGTAATATCGCCCGAACGATTGATATCTGCCGCATCGCGAAGAATGTCATCGTCGATTATCTCTTTATTGAGCAGGTGATTTACAAAAGCACGGTAGTCACGTGTGTTTATGCTTCCTTCACCGGTTACATCTCCGATAATCACTACAATGTAGTCTTGAGCTTTATCGTCTATTACAAAGTGTGCGGTAAAAGAGCTTCCGGTTTTGCCGGAGGTTCTTTCCGATTTTTCGGATGAATACAGCTTTATCTGTGAGCTGCCGATATTAAAGCCTGATTTAAAACCGGAAACGGTGGTTTCTCCATTGTAAACATATATTCTTTTACTCCTGTAATCAATATGGAAGCAAGCGGATTCAATTCTGCTAATACTTGAGCTTGATGTAATATCGCCGTTTTTGTGTGCATCGGAGGTTTCATCCAAATGCGGTTTTGACGAGTCATCCTGCAAATTTGTTGCTTCACTGTCAACCTGCGAGGTGTGTTCCGAAGAACTGTTTTCAAGTGCAAGCTTTTCATTTTCGATTTGAGAAATCATATGTTCGTTATCTATGATAATAACATTTGTTTCGTTTTGCGCAGACGCTACAACGCAGGAAGAGCTTTCACTCTGTGCAAAACCTTCTATGTTTCTATCGGTTTTGTACACACAGTATGTGTGGTATGTATATAAATCAAATGCACGGACTTCATTTTGTGCAGTATAAATCACTAAGTTATCCAGTAGAAATATGCTGTTACAGCTTGATAAAGCTGTAATATACTCAGCAGAGTTGTTATAAATCTTATAGAGTGAGCCATCACTGTTGATAAGCATATCTTCACTGATCATTACAGCGGAACTTGTCAATATATTTATTGATGATGTACGCTCAAACAGAGATGTATTAATAATGCTGACTCCGCTGTCTGAGAGCGCATATAACCTGTCATTATGAACCCAAACCGATTGAAGTATTTCTCTTTTTAACGGCAGGCTTCCGTATTGAGAGCTTTTTGTGTCATAAGCATTTACGGTACTTCTCTCAAAAGAGCTGATATAATAAAAAACATCATTGTATACGGCAATAGGGTTATTTCCGTAAAAATCGGTATGATTAAGTACATATGAAGACTGTTCGCCGCTCGCAATATCCAATGCAAATACCGCCGCTCTCGATTCGGCTACGTCGTCATAGTCGGTATTGCATGCTATATAAATCTTGCCGCAGGAAGCAACGGACGATACATATTGATAGTCGCCGAGATTAATAACATATTCATTACTGCTTCCGTAGTAATCTATACTTAAGCAAAAGACCTTATTCCCGTCAACAGAGAGAATAAAGTATTCATTTTTTGCAATAGAAAATACATTTTTAACTGTAAAGTTAATCGGCTTGCTATACTCGTAAATCCCGTTGAATGCTGAGGTTTTAGAGTTGTTATGTATACATAATAAGGCAACTGTAATTGTCAATAACAAAATAATTAATTTGTGACGCACAATATCACTCCGTTTTTAAAAACTATGGCTTGATAGGCTCTTTTCCCACTAATTTTCTCTTTATGTTTATAAGCTTTAATGAAATTTCGGGACCGAGCTTTGTGCGAAGCTTGTTTTTCAATCTGTTGCTTTTCTTTTGCCAGGAAGCGTCGAAATGATGTATGGAATAGGTTTTATCGGTCAAAGTGAGCTTTCTTGTTATTACGTGCATCGGGCAGAAATACTCTTCTGGGAAAACCGCAACGCTTCCGTCACACAATAATTGTACATCGTTGATGTCAGAATTAAATCCTATAGCGTTAAGAGCATTTGTATTTCTCACGGGGCAAGGTGTTAAATCACAGTTGCCTTCCTCGTTTAAAAAGCTTATACCGGCATATTCCCCAAGCAAATTTTCAACGGCATGATTGCCCTTTTCTGCGCCGAAGCCTAAGCCGCTGTTCACCTTGCCGTAAGTTTCCCTTGCAAAAAAGGCGGAGTATTCAAGTAATTCGTCAATAGGCCTTATAAGCTCTACATCAACGTCAAAATACAATCCGCCGTTTTCGTGTATTATGTCAAGTCTTGCAAAATCGCTTACAAACGCCCATTTTTTTGCCTCATATGCCTGCGCCATGTACTTATTCTTATTTATGTCGTAATTTGATTCATCCCACTGTATGATTTTATAATCCGGGCAAAATTTTCTCCAGCTATTTATACATTCAACGGCGGTTTTGGGCAGCTTTTCTTTGCCAAACCAGCAATAATGAATAACCTTGGGAATAGCCATGTTATTATCACCTTTACGTTTTTTATTCTTTTGCATCAAAAACAGCTTTTGCGTTTTCCATAAGTCTGTCAAAATAATGCTTGCCGTACCGTGTATTAAGTACCCTTGTACCGGTTGTAAAATCCGGCACACGTTTTGTCATGTTATGGCAATCAGTGGCAACGAGAGAAATAAGATTCTTATCAAACAGCTTTACAAGCTTGCGAAATGTTGACGGCTCCCCTATTGCCGCAAGATCCACCTGCAGCAAGCAGCCAAGACGCACAAGTCTTTCTATTGCACCCATACTGTCCAAAAGCTTTTTATAGCGTTCTATGTGTACAAGTATGGGCTTGACTTTATAATCATACATGATTGACCTGAGCTGATCGAGCGAACGTTCATGAAATGACGAGTAAAAGGGAAACTCCAATAGAATGAATCTATTGCCGTCTATGCACAGCGGCGTTATATCTTCTCTGTTAAAAAGGTAATCGGATACATATACCTCGCTTGCAAGCTTAACATTTACTCCGGAAGGAAGCCTGTTTTTTATTCTTGCAAATGCCTCAGTACGTCGTTCTATAAAGCTTTCAATACTCTCTCTGTCAGAATAATAGTGCGGGGTAAAAATAATATTGTTTACACCTTGAGAAAGAAGCTTGTCTATCATCTTTAAAGATTCTTCAGAGCTCTTTGAGCCATCGTCCATACCCGGCAATATGTGTGTATGAATATCGTATCTATCTGACAAAAAATCACAACCTTAAACTTATAATAGGTAATTCTCATTTAAATTTTTATCAATTAAACTCATCTGCATACCTTTTTATTGTATATCAGAGTTGCTTTAAGGTCAAGTTTTATTTAACAAAAATGCGAATATTTATAATAAATTTAGTTTTATAATGTCGTTTTTGGCAGTGGAGTTATTGAATAAACCTCGGCAACCTTATCTCTCATCCATAGAGATGGAGTTATACGCAATGAAAAGCCGTAGCCGTTATCCATAGTCCAATCAAACGGTTTTGCCTTGGGAAGCCCGTATATCGCAAGCAGTGTCATTATAACGCCTCCGTGCGATATAAGTACTGATTCCGTTATGCCGTTTTTTATAAGCCCGTCGACAAATCGCTCAAAGGTTTTACAAATTCTGCGTGTAAAATCCGCTCCGCTTTCACCGTTTGGAGGACTTGTTTTGTCAGAGTTTGAAAGCCAGTTTACAAAGCGGCTGTCGTTCATTAACATAGCGGCAGTCATGCCCTCCCAATCACCGAAATTGCATTCCATAAAGCCGTCAACACGCACAGGCTCAATGTTCGGATATAGAATACTACAGGTCTGCATACATCTTTTAAGAGGGCTTGTAAACAGCTTTATATTGCCGTTTGGGTATTCACAAGTCTTCATTGCCTTCTGCAAATTTTCAACTCCCTTAGCGGAAAGCGGAGGGTTTGATTGACCGATGTATGCCCCTTTGAGGTTTTCGTCTATAGAACCGTGTCTAATCATGTGAATTTGGTAAGATTTCATAATAATTTCTCCAATATAAAAAGATTTTGTTTGCAAAAGTTTTATTTACAAATTGCCCGTAATATTATATAATAAAGGGCAGAAGTTTTTTAAGGGGTATAATTCGTAAAATGGGGGAAGTAAAATGAATTCAGATTTTTCAAGAATAATAACTCTTTTAAGAAAGGAACGCGGGATAAGCCAAAAGCAGGTTGCTAACGATATGGGCATATCTCAAGCATTGTTGTCACATTAT
>CADBRB010000003.1 GCA_902796955.1 uncultured Ruminococcus sp. | reverse complement strand
GGAAGCGGGTGCGGCTGTTCTGCCGTTGTGCTGTGTTCAAACTTTTTGCCTGAGCTGGAGTGCGGCAATATAGCTAATATACTTTTTATAGCTACGGGTGCGCTTATGTCCATTACATCAAACCAGCAGGGGCAAACCATACCGTCTATAGCTCATCTGATACACTTCAGCACAACCTGCGCCAAGCCGAATACCTGCGGATAAGATAATTAATACTAATTCTCAATAAAACAGATTGACATCTGTTACGTTAAATTCCGCATAACTTTGTTGCCGTTCTCGGAATACGTCAGTATTCCTGCGTCCTCCGCCACGCTGAGCATAATTTTCCGATAACACCTGTTTAAAAACCGTTTTAATGATAATTAGTATAACAAGTATTCTCCGTAAAGGAAAAACCACCCTGAGATTAAGCTCTCAGGGCGGTTTTTATTATTGGGTTTTTATGCTGTTTTGCGATTTTTCTTTTTAGCAAATACTGCGGTAAGTGCCGATATAGCCATAATCATCATTGTGATGCTATAGTCAGCTGTATCTCCCGTTGCCGGAACATTTGCGGCATTGGTAGCCGTTGGCAGCTCATGCTTCATCTCGGCATATCCCGTGTAAGGAATATCATCGTACTTGTTAGTTTGATACTTTTTATTTATAAACAAATACTTGCAAACTACACCGTCCTTATGGATAGTAACTTTGCAGAAATTCATGTTTATCTGGTATTTGCTCGGTCCGCCTGTTTGACGAATGTAATACTCTCCGTATACTACTCCCGGAAGTGTACCTGTGCCGTTGGCATCTGTTACAATAGTACCTCTTACCGTTGTTCTATCAAGGTCATACAGCGTATATACACCGTCGGCAAGCTTTTTCTTATCATTGCCTATAAGTGTTACCTTTACGGTTCCTGTTATAAGCTTATTGAAGAAGAATGCAGAAACTGTTTCGTCCTCTATTACCGTAATATTCTGCGGAGATGGCAGAACATAAGGTATTGTAGCGTCAGTGGCTATCTCTTCTATCTTATATTCGCCCACCGGTACAATCGGGAATCTTGCTATTCCGTCGTTATCTGTATCCGCCAGCATATTGACGTTTTCACCGTTATACGCTTTGCCTGTAAGCCTGAATGTAAAGCCTGCAACGTTGTTATCCGAGGAAGTCAGCGTTACCATGATGCTTCCTTCGGCAAAGGTGTTGTGGAATCTGGCAATTCTTACAGGTCCGTCATCTTCTTCGGGGTCTGTAGGTGTTGCATCAGTCGGTGTTGCGGCCTGTGAGCCGTTATCGCCTATAACCAATGCATATCCGTCTTTATCTACCTTTACGGTTATCGGCTTTTGGCTGTGGTACGGCGTCTTATTCTTGAAAATCTCAGTTACAAGATATTCACCGGAGATTATTTCTTCGTAAATACGGCCGTCCGCATCTGTTGTAAATGTTGCCTCAAACCATACCTTGTTTTTCTGGTATCCTTCTACCTTAAACTTAACTCCTTCAATCTTGCCGTCAACAGACGTTTTGATTATCTCAAGCGGTCCTCTCTCCAGCACGTTCATGAAGTTTACATCTTCTGTTTCGTCGTATCTTACGGTGACGTTCTGCTTATGCGGTAAAATATACGGATCCATTATTTTGAGTGCATTGCCGTTTTCATCAAACAGCTGTTCCTCAACGGTATACTCTCCTACAACCAGACCGTCAATGGCTATATCGCCGTTTTCGTCTGTAGTAAAGTATTCTGAGTATCTGTCGCCGTTAGGCGATATGCCCGTTACCTTTACGACAAATCCGCCAAGATTGCCTTTTTCTCTATCCTCGGCTGCAACATTTATCTTTATGTTGCCGCGCTTTACTCTGTTGTAGAATGAAGCCGTTCCTGTGCCTTCGCCTGTTTGGTATGAGTAATCGAGTACAATTCCCTCAACTGCTTCGGGGGCAAGATACATACTCTCATCCGAGGTGACGTCAACTGGTTGCTTTTCAACCTCCGGCTTGATGTTTCCTTCCTCATCAAAGTCGTTATCGGAATCCAGCGCACTGAGGTTATACTGTGTTTTGCTTATCTCACGTACCGTATATGTACCCGTGAGCAATCTTTGTGTAAATGAAGCTACGTTCTTCATAGTTCCTGTGTTGACGTCATATTCTCTGCTGAATGTATTGGCGTCAAAATAGTATGAACAATGTATTCCCGTAGTTGCGTAGCCCTCAACATAGAACCTTGTACCGTCAACATGGTCGTCCTCAGAGGTCTTTTTAACCTTGATGTTTGCTGATTCCAGTTTATTATTGAAGTCCATATTCCAATAATATCCCGGACCCATATATGTAAGCTCTATCTCTTTGGGCGTAGTATCTACAATATAGCCGATGTTACCGTTTGTGCCTACTCTTTGCAGATATATTTCGTACTTATCCGTCCTTGATACAAGCTCTCTGTTGTCATCTACCATCATGGTCTTTATCATTGAAATGATATTCTCCGCTATGGTATCAACATCCGACGCACCCTGGTCAAGCAGGTCGTTCCTCAGCCTGTTCCTTATATTTCTGTCAGTTTCGGTAACAGGTGAGATGTAATCGGTAAATACTCTGTCAACGGTTTCGCCGTTCTCCTGATATTTACCCGCAAAGCTGAGCTTATATGTATAGGGGTGAAGCTCTGTTATTGTATATTTGCCTACGTGAAGCCTTACAAGCTCGGCAACACCGTTGGAATCGGTTGTTACAATGTTGCTGTAATTCTTAACGTCCTCATAGTCAGAATCCGGATCACCCACTATAAGGAAGCTTACGTTGCTAAGCGGCTTTTTGGGCGCTGTATTGTCTGTATATGTGTTTTCGGCAAATACATCGGGATCCTCGCCCTTTTTGTTGAGCCTCAGGTTTGTTATTATCTTTAGATAGTTTATAAATGTTATAGTTGTTACAGGGTAATCGCCTGTGCCGTTCTGGTATGCCTCATAGCTCTTGTTGTACGGCATTGTCATATCCGAAAGAACCGCTAACTGGCTTTCAGGCTTTACAAACAGCTCTTCGTTTATTATTTCTTCAACGGCGTAATTGCCCACTACAAGGTCAACAACCGTTGTGCTCTTTTCACCGTAGTCACCGTAATGCTCGATATCCTGATTGATTCTTACATACTGCTCGGTACGGTTATACTCATTTACAAGACCTGTTATCTTATAAATAACGCCGCTGATGTCGCCGCCGTCAGGTGCATATTTAACTATGACAAGCTTGTTCTTGTAGGTTATGTTATGTACCGTCTTTTCAGTCTGCCTGTTAAATTCTATTGTTACCTGACCTTCGTTGTCTTTAAGATTATAAATCTTGTTGGCGTTGGTTTTTACCTCTACTACCGTATATGTACCGACCGGCAAATCCTCAAATATGGCTATGCCGTTTTCATCCGTCAATGATGTAAATACAAATTTTTCATTAAACGGATTCTCATTTGGCAATGAGGTTATGGTAAACATTATGTTGTCAATATCGGCCACCTGACCCGTAGTACCGTCCTCAAGCACAACATTGCTGAGAAGCTCAGCCGTCTTTGTTATCTTGAGTGTACCTAACTTACGGTCGTTTACAAATACGTTGCCGAGCCTTGCAAGCTCCTCGACCGATGTATTTGTAACCTGATAGGTTTTGCCCTTTTCTCTTACACGTACCGAATACATTCCGGTATCTATCATATATCCCTCCGGCGGATTTGACTCAACAAGAACATAATCGCCGTAAGGCACGTTCGGAATGGTTAAATCGCCGTTTGCATCTGTTGAAAATCTTCCGTATACCGGCTCACCGGTGTCTAACTGACCGTCACCGTTCAAATCCTCAAACAGAGTAAACTGCGCACGGCTGGATGTATGGTCAACTATTGTTTTTGCGCTTACCTTATCATATTTCTTTAGGTATATAATACCTCTGATAAGCTCGTTTTCGATGTTATAATCTATCACCTGACCGTCATTTTCCATATTAGCGGTCTGTGTAGACATATTTGTAAGCAAATATCCCTCAGGCGGCTCAAGCTCCTTAAGTATCCATTTGCCGTAAGGTATGTTCGGGAACTCAAAGTAACCGCCGTTTGCACTGTAGCAGGATACTATTGCATTTTCAAGCACAAAATCAGTGGTATTCGGGAAGAACAATGCAAACAGTGCGCCGTTTACACGAACACTTGTGTTGCCCTGCTCAACCTTGTGACCCTTGATAATTCCTCTTTTTGCGGTATTTGTCAGGGTCGTATCTCTCGTCGGCACTCTGGGATTTGTAGGCTTTACAACAATATATCCCTCGTTGTCAACGTTAAATTCCACCTCGTCTACAACGTAGTTATCTCCCAGTGCGGCATTAGGATAATAATCAAATGTCACGTAGTATCTGTTGTTATCTATATTGTATGCTACGTGGGTCTTCATTTCCTTTACATAGTATTCGCCTGCAACAAGGTCAACGTCAAATGTGCCGCTGCCAAGTGCCTTAGCTATGTTTGTATTTCTCATTGTTACGGTGGAAACAAGCCCGTTTGCCGGTATCTTTGTACCGTTAAGGGCTGTTATGTCACGCCTTGCGTACAAGCCGAACGTAACGCTTGTAACCTCTCCGCTGTAGCCGATATTATATTCACGTATCTGCTCCATAGCCTTATCTACGGTAAAGTGTACCTTTTGCCTGTGGTTGGTTATGGTTATCGGATAATCCACAACTCGGCTTTCCTGATCAACATTGTTAAGATATACATATGTCGGTTTTGTTTCAAGCAGCATACCCTCCGGAGCTTTTGTCTGCACTATTCTGTAAAGACCGTTGTACAGCTCCTGGGTCTGCGCCCAGCCGGTGGAATCCGTAGTTATTGTTGCTACAGGCTCTATGGTGGTAATGAGCTGATTGCCGAACGGATCGTAATATCTTGGATAGCACATACTCGGATTTGAGCTGTTTGAAGCGTTTATCGGTTTTGCATACTGTACCATACTTGTGGGTATGTCGTTAAATGATGTTGGGCTTTCAACAGCATAAACATCAAATACAGCACCTTCAAGACCTACTGTTTTGTAGTTTGGAATATATGTATTTTGACCGCCTGCGTTTGTCTGGCTGACTGAGTGCAGCCTTTCGCCCTGATTAAATATTTTAAGTACGGTCTTTTGCGGATTATTGGTAAAGTAAACAGTTACATAGTCGAGCAGTAAGCCGTTATCGTCAAAGCATCTGGCGTCATAGCCTATGGCTATTGTTTCCAAATCTCTAAGCTCCCATTTGGCTCTTGCAAAGCCCGTTACGGAATCAATCTCATGTATCTCATAGATGCCGGCTTCTATTCTGTCGTCTGTTTGGGCAATACCCTGGTCGTTCGTCTTGAACTCATATATAGGAGCATATGTTGGGTGATTGCTGTACTTTACAGGTACGTACTCTTTCTTTACAGTATCCCAAAGCTTGAACGTTGCGCCGGCTATGGCTACCGTTCTGTCCGCCTCATGGGGATGCTTTATCTTATCTATTTCGCTGTCTATCTTTACAACTCTTACATACTGCTTATCTATTATGTTCTTAATATACAGGTATACGTTATTTGCATTGCCCTGATCGTCCTCGGTAAGCTGTATGTATGTAGCCTTCATCGCCTCGTATGAGTTCCAAGATGTTACCTGCTCTACAACATAGTGACCGTACGGAAGCTCTATTGTCTTACGCATACCGTTTACATTGGTTATCAGGTAATCCTGGTCTGGATACTGCGGGAATCTGGCGGCATTGGTAACTCTGTTTCTGACGTCTACCTGCCAACGTTCTATATTGTCAACTACAGTAACGTCATCCATATTGTAATCATGCGGATTGCTTATGGACGGATTGACGTATCTGAGATACGGCTCGGCATTCGTCAAGTCCGGCGTCTGTGCAGCCTCGTCCCATGTAAATCCTTTACTGAGCAAATACACCTTAAATTCTACCGCATATTCCGGGAAGCCTTCAAACTCATCCTCAGGTCTAACCGTTTTGACAAGTGTTATGGTCTTTTTAAGAACACGGTTCTTTGTCATGTATTTACTGCTGTTGGGATCACCGGATATGGTATATTCAACCTTTTCCTGTGTTCTGTCGTATCTGTTGCTTGCTATAAATCTTGATGAGTTGGCACTTACATATACTATCGTATCATTATAGTAATATCCGTTGATAAGGTTCTGGTCTTTATCATCCTGCGATATATTACCGTCGTTTCTTACCTCCTGCAGGGCATATCCGTCGCCGCATACATAGTAATCGGTTACGATGTAAGCATGTCCCTCTTGCAGAACTCCCGCAAGCGTCGGGTCTTTTTCAATAAGTGTTTCTCCGTATTCGGAGCGATAGTCCTTCAGCCAGCTGCCATTATAGTAGAAACCGTACGTTGCGCCTACCAGCAGTGCGTCGCCCTGCGGAATGTAGCCTGTTTCAATATCCTGTCTTTCCATAACGACTCTGAAGGTTTTGAGCTTGTTTTCAAATATGGCGTCAGGCTTATTGCTGTTGCCTATATCGTTGTACCACTTAACGTTTACATACTG
The DNA here is from genome assembly GCA_902796955.1 of uncultured Ruminococcus sp. Taxonomy (GTDB): domain Bacteria; phylum Bacillota; class Clostridia; order Oscillospirales; family Acutalibacteraceae; genus RUG14223. Next base: position 11,510 of record CADBRB010000003.1, on the reverse strand, counting down.
CTTATCGGGCTGCATGAAATCGTTGGAGAGGTTTACTTCCTCTATCTCATAGTAATACTTTTTATCAGAACCATCGGGCAAATCTATAAGGTCATGTGTATAATCTATATAGTTGCCTATGTCGGAATAGAGATAGTCGTTGATAAGTATATCGTTGAATATGGCTCTGCCTTCACTGTCTGTCAGAGTGGTATACATGGTTTCGTACGAACTGCCTGCCACTGCAGATGAGGTAAGGTTGCCGTTTCTGTCCTTACCGTGCTGGCCGTAGTATGCAGGGGGCGTATTTACTCCCGATTCAATAGATGCAAGGCTCTTTACGTGTATAGTAAACCTGTAGCCCGAACGAATTTCGTTATCTATGGGCAATCTTGTTACAGGGTCTACCTTTTGCGCATACTTTTGTATTATAAGTCTGCCTCTCTTGAGCTTATCGTAGAAGCTCCTTGTTTCTGGTGTATATGAAGGCGTACCCTTCCAATAAATCGGAGCCTTCTGGTCTGCCGGTATCTCATATCTTCTCGGAGTATCTACCGGAGTTATCGAATAATACCATGTTTCGTCAGTTGTGGGTGTGTCATGGCTTATAAGTATGTTCTCAAACTTTGCCGTACCTGTTGCATCGGTAATAGCAGTAAAGTCGATTTTATAAAGCTCCTCATGATCGGTTATCGTATTCTCCGTACCGTCGGGTCTTATAAGCTTACCCGTCTGTGTTTCGCCGTTGGCGCCTGTTTGCCTTTCAGCAAGACAAATACCCGTAAGATGGAACGGGAAGCCTGCAAGGAAGCCGTCCTCTGTACTCAGCTTTATTATAAGGTCGCCGCGCTTAAGCTGATTGTAATAGTGAAGCTCGGTGGCGTTTTTCCATCTCTCTACGGAGCCGGGGCCGGGGCCTCCCTCTTTATACAGCCTTGTTTCATTCCATACCACGTCGGTATACTGTGTTTTGGGCTGTATATATCTTGTTTTTGTTTGAATTTCCTCTACCTTGTACTTTTGTGCGTTTGTATTGGCAGTTGACAAATCATCGTCTGTTATCAGCAGATTTTCAAATACTGCAATGCCGTCCTTGTTTGTGGTGGCGGTATACGAAAAGTCATTGAGCAGTTCGCCGTAAACGGTTTGAGTTACCTCTCCGTTTATCTGCCTGTATGCAAACGATGTGCCGGAGAGCTTAAATACCATGCCCTCTATAAAACCGTCCTCACTGGTCTTATGAACCTCGAACGAACCTCTTTTCAGCTCGTTAAGGAATTTGACCTCTGTGACCTCGTTGTTTTTAACGCTGATTTCCTGTGAATATGGATGGATATATCTTGTTGGTGTGTCAACCTCTTCTATAACATAGCTTGTACTGCCTGATATCGGTATATCCTTAAATACTATCTCGGCAGTATTCCATGTAACGCCGTCAACCTCAACAAAGCCGTTTGTCTGCGGTGAGCTTTTGGTTGTTATCTCATATGCTCCCTTAAGATACTCCGTACCGTTTCTGAGTTGTAAATCGCCGTTTCTGTTCATGGATGCCAAATCCATGCCGGTATCCTTTATAGTACCTGCCGTAATAGTTGTTACGCCCGTCTGCTCATATGCAAGCGATGTAAACGTAAGCCTGAATTTACGGCCGAATACAAGCGTATCCTCAGCTCTGAGAACTACTCTTACGTTGCCGCGCTTGAGCAAATCAAAGAACTTGGCGTAGGTTTCATCACCGCGCTTTTGTGCATCGTTATATGTTACCTGAACCTTTATCGGGTTTATGGTTTCATTCTTTATAAGAGTAACGTTATCATCGAGAGAATTTACATTATAAGCCTGAACATAGTACCTTTCAGGCACATTCTCCTCGGTTAGAGTATAGTAATTATCGTCGCCGGGGTCGCCCGATATGAGTATGTTGTTAAAATGAGCTATACCGTTGGAGTCTGTATATGCAACCTCATCAACCGGTATTTTTGCAAATGACATACCCGTAAGGCGCAGTCTGTGGTTTGCAAGCTGACTGTCCTCAGCCCAAAGCTTAACCGTAACATTGCCTCGCTTTAATATGTTATAAACCGTTGTGTTGGTTATGCCGTTCCAGTTTACGGTTATGGTTTGAATATCGGGTTTTATATATTTATACTGCTTTCTTCCGTCGTCGGGGTATACCTCTTCTATGGAGTAATCGCCTATGAGTATATCGGTAAACCTTGCAAGACCGCTTGCGTCTGTTCTTGACGTCGGGTCCGGCTTTGTATACTTGTATATGTCATAACCGGTTTCTTTATAAGCAAGAGATTCACCGAACAGATAGAAGCCCATGTTTTCAACAAAGCCGTCCTCGGATATCTTTTGGATATTTAAAGCACCTGTTTTGATGATATTTACAAACTCACGAGTAACCGTCTGATTTTCCTTAACGGTTACGGTTTGAGATTCCGTCTTCGGGTAGAATCTCTGTTGGTTTGTATCCAGTATCTCGGTAATTGTATATGTACCTACAAGCAAATCAGGTTTGCCGGTTTCGTCAAGAAATCTCGCTATACCGTCTGTTTTTGTAACTGCGGTAAGGTTATATCTGTGGCCGCTGTCAGAAACGCCGGTAAGTCTGAATGTAAATCCCGCCAGACTTTCATATGCGGCATAGGTTGCAGGTTCAATTCTCTTTTGTACCTGTACAATGCCTCTCTTTAAAATATTGTTTACTTTAACGGTATACGTCTTACCCGGTATGCCGTTAATTCTGTCTGCTTGAGGAGTATAATAGTAAGACGGTACGTTCATTTCGCTAATGGTATACATACCGTACGGTATATTATCAAATACCAGTTTGCCGTCGTCATCGGTTTCTCCGAAATATGTTTCAGGTCCTACTATTTTGAATCTGATGCCGTATGCAGGCTTATAGGACGAAGCACCCGTTACATCGTCCACTACCTCTGATTGTTTTTCTATTACTATCTTCATCTTATCGCAATTTACGATAATCGAGTCGGACTCGCTTACAATCTTTATGTCCTCCTCAGGTATAAGCAAAGGCTGCATTCCTTCGCCGTTAAGGTAATAGTTACCATAGTAATATGGCACCGAAAGTGATGATGTAGCGGTAATTTTTACATTGAGCACATCTGTTACGTCCTCAATTTTTATTCTGTAGTAAAAATCCCCGTTTACATCTCCGACTCTTTCCATTTTATTGGCAACGTTGGTTATTCTGTTGTTTGCCGTAGCTGACAAAGCAACGGAAAAATCACCGTCACCGCTCAATCTGAGAGTTTGCGTACGGAAATAACCGTCAGCCTCGTAAAGATCATGGTCTTTTGCGTGCTTGCCGCTTGAAGCCTGATTTATGGCTACTGAACAGCTCGGAAGCTCGATTATGTCATCTTCGCTTTGAGCATTCTGCGCACCTCTTACCAAGCTGTCGACATATGCGCCTATTCCCTGCGGGTCTGATGACCAATCTGTAGAAATTTGACCGTTATACGCACTTATAGCCGCTTGTGTGGCATAGTATTTTACGGCAAAGCTCTTATCTGCGAGCGATTCGTCACCCATCCACAATTTATCGGATATAAGACCGTGACTGAGGATATAGCTGTAGCCATAATTGTCCTTTTCGCTATGATGCATGGTAAAGTCCATCTCGTCATAGTGTGCCATATTGCTGCTGCTTAAGCTGTATGCCGCAAATACAGAATTGTTGTTGTCATAAACTCTGACAGGGAACATGGTTCCCAAATAATTTACCGCATTGCCCTGCTGATAAACATGAATAAACGACGCCGCAGCATCAGCTGTCCATAAATCGGCAGGTGCCATAGTAAACAACATCAAGACTACCAAGAGAAACGCTACTGCACCTTTGAATGACTTTTTCTCTATAGACCTCATTATTCTACTCCTTTCATTCGGATATAATCGCTGCATCCTGCGCCGTATGCTAATAATACGTGTGCCATAACTGTAACCGTAAGCATTAACTTTGGCGCTGTTTCGGAGAATTATAAAGGTAATATCTGACCAATGGCGGGTTGCCGTTTACCCTAAAAAATCCTCAGATGCATGCATTGTACAATTCTTATAAGGATATATGCTTTTAAGATAGCTTTTTATAGCTTTAATCGGCTTAAAAACCGCAAATATATCAACAAAAAACCATAAACGCATATACCACTACATATTAAAATTATACAATAGACTTATGAAAAAAACAAGTATTTTTATCGTTGTTTAATATATTTTTAATGATTTTACGACAAGAATTTTTCGTTATTAATCTGATTGCATACATTTTTGTGGCAAATCGACGATTTAATTAAGAAAACGAAGTTATCAGTGATATGATGCCGATAATAAAATCTCCGATTGAAGGCAGATAAAGTTTTATGAAGATGATTTTCTCATTATCAAAGTATCGCAAGCTGCACACCTGATTAACGCAAACATCAGCTCTTCATTTGTGATTACGTAATATGCCAATCAACAAAAAGAGGTATGTTGCAATAGTTTGCAACATACCTCAGATTATTTATATATTCGTGTGTTATGTGATGTATTGTTTACAGAAAAACCGATACAAATTCAGGTTACTTTTTGCTACGCTTGGAGCGTGGCTTTTTGTCCTCAATCGAACTCATTGTTTTTATAATGGAAACCACCCACAGCACAACATAAACCAGCATTACGCCGAGGCATACCTTTGCTTCGGTAAACATTTTTGTGCTATACAGGGATATAAACACCAATATTACCATTAACAGCGCAAGTGAGTTTATTATCATCTTTATTGCCGGGTTTTTTATCCTTATAAAGTTGAGCACCAAAACCGCAAGTAAAATTGCCGCAACGATAAGATGTTTTGTGCAAAGATGTACAAAAACGCTCTCCTGCTCACAAACTGCGCAGTGCGAAACTGTACCTGCCTCCTGCTCGTTTTGCTGAGCCGAGATTTGGTAAGCCTTGCCGGCTTCGATTGTATGTGCGGATACGGAGGGTATTATATTAATTGTGAAAAACACAAAAAATATCAGAATTACTAATTTATGAATCAGATTGTTTTTCATAATAAAAGGTATATAAGCTTAACTGAAAAACAATTCAACAAGCTTATACCATACCCACCTTTCTCCAAATAGTTTATCTGTAAAGAATAGCCTGTGTAAGCCTACTTTAACAGCTAATATCTGTCATTATTTGACAAATATAACCTCGGTTTTTTACCGCTGTTTCGTATTATATGTATAAATCACTACTATTATAATATAACTGCATTGCTGTTTTGTCAACTTATTTCTTTGCCGATTTAACAATTTTTTGCGCAGACCTGCAATATTATCCTATACACTATTATAAGCACTGTTACTGATTATTATAACCGATTGCACAATTTTATCGGCATGGAATTGAAAAACAGAGTTTTTAACCGTTTAAAATGATTTTTATGTATCGGCTGACGTTTTTATATAAGATTATTTTACGATACCGCCGGTTACATATTACAGCACGGCGGTACCGTAAGCTTTTTGCTTTAGTGCATCATTGCCTGAATGATACTGTATGCGGTGTGTGATATGCGAGGTGTATTTATCACTCGCACATCACTCACCGTTTATATATTAGATTTTTGTTCTTACATTTTCCGGTTGAGATTTTTCTTCCTCTTCCTCTTTTCTGCGCTTAATAGCAAACAGAACAAGGCAGGCAACTCCGCTTATGAGAGTTAAATAAGCGATTTTGGCTATAGGCGCATTATCCGAAGTTCTTATCGGAGTTCCGTCGTGCGGATCGCTCTCCTGCGTGTTGTCAGGATTTACGAATGTGCGCTTTATAATACCGCCATTGATATCTCTTATATCTCTCGGCTTTGTAATATCAAATATATACTTGACATTCTCCGGGTTGGAGGAGCCGTCCCTCATCGGAGCAAGAATTATCTTATCGTTAAATGTGCCTTCCGGATATGCCAATCTCAGGTTGGTCTTGAGGCTGCTGTCGTTTATACCGTTGTTGGTGTTGTACTCTGTCGGTGTGTAGGACGACGGAAGCTCTTCTATCGTCAAATCATAACCGAGTATGTACTTAACGCCTTCTATCTCTATAAACAGCGGCAGGTCTTTAATTTCATAGTTACCGTTCCTGTCTGTGTAGATAACCTTGGTCTGATCCTCAAGCTTATGCCAGCCGTCATCATCGTAATAGAAGCGGTCAACTCTTATCGGTATGCCGGATACGCCCTTTTCGTTGCCGTCTATAAAGCCGTTACCGTTAGTGTCATCCCAAACCTTACCGCTCAGTTTGCCGTTCTCGTATCTTACAAGACCGCCGTTTGTACCGCTTTCTATAACGTTCTTAATGCTCTCGGTAATATCATACCTTGTGCCGTCGTTATTGAATCTTGTGTAATACTCGTTGAACAATCCGTTATCGCCCGTTTCGGCAACTGCTGCAACAACCATGTCTTCCGTAAGCATAAGTGTTGACGGATTGAGGTTACTGCAGGTTGCAATGTTATCGGTTTGCTTATACTTGGTTACTGTCATGCCGTCAGGTATTTCCTTAACCTTGAGTGTATAGCCTGCAAGATATCTGTTCTTGACGTTTTCGACTGCATCGGTTGAAGTTGCAGCATTGTCTTCTTCACCCTCGGTGCCGTCTTCGCCTTCAGTGCCGTCATCGTTGTCATTGGCAAGCTGAACTATGTTAAGTCTGCCTCTGAGTGATGTTGAAGCGCTTTCGCCCGGCTTTTGAAGTGTAAGCGCACGCTTAGCTGCCGACATAAACGATGTTCCTTCGAGATTCGGCATTGAGCTTGTACCGCCTTCGCCGTTATCTCCGCCTTCTGTGCCGTTGCCGGTGTTGTTATCTCCTGTATTATCCTCTGTGTTGCCTTCGCCGTTTTCATCGTTGTTTTCATCACCGTTTTCATCGGCGTTGCTGTTTACAGGCTTGATAACATCTAAGAATGTCGGAAGATTATCGAATACATATACACCGTTTGCATCTGTGTAGTCAAGCACCGGTTCAAACGTAGTGTCATCTACCCATGTGTTTGTTTCGTTATCGTAGTAGCACCTGTACAGGTATACTCCAACATTTTCAATGCCCGGCTCACTGAGTGCGTCATAAATTCCGTCATAATTGTCATCATCCCAAATTGTTCCTGTGATGCTGCCCAGCTTATAGGTCTTTAAGCCGCCGTCATGTCCTGCTTCGTCTACTGCATTTGCTATGTCGTATGTTTTGCCTGCGTAGGTTACGATATATTTCGGGTGAGCTTCTCTCTCTAACTCATCAGCTAAAATAATGTACTCGCCCTGTGATGTGAGGTCAAGCGTTCCTGCGATAAGGTCGCTGTCGATGCTTGTATCCTCGCCTTGTCTGAATCTTGTTACAGCCCATGCGCCCTTATTTACATCTACCGTGCCAGGTTTGCCGTCTGCAGGTGCGATATCGGGTGCAAGCTCGTCTAAGATATCGTCTATGAAATCTTCATTTACATCAAGCAGTTTGATTGTATAGCCCGCAAGATATTCCTTACCGTCCTTACGTACTATTGTCGGCAGATTTGTAAATCTGTAGATTCCGTCCTCGTCCGTCAATGTGGTAAGCGGCTCGAATGCCTCGTCTGCATACCATGTATTTTCTTCTGCATTGTAGTAATTGCGTCTAAGCTCGACTTTAACATTCATCAGTCGGTATTCGTCGCTCTGACGTATGCCGTTATAATCATCGTCATCCCAGACAATGCCCTCAATGTTTCCAAGCTCGTATTCCTTAAGGCCGAATCCGTTTACTACGAAGTCAGCACCGTTTACGATGTCCTCATCGCCGTTTTCGTCCTCGGTTGCCAGAACAATAAGCTTATCCTTTATGCTTCCGCCGCCGTTATCCGGTATTGCATCTTCTCTTATGAAGTGTCCGTCCTCAGCGTCAAAGCCAGGCAGTGTAGGTGACTTGTTCTCAGGTATTGTGTTTATCTTGATGTCATATCCGGCAGTGCGTACTTCGCCGTTGCCGTCAATGTAGTATGTTGGTAATTCGTCAAACTTGTAGTTGCCGGATGCATCGGTTGTTGTTGCAACCGCATCTTCTTCAACCTTAATCCATTCGCCTTCATCGTCGTCGTAGTAGTACTTCTCAAGTATTACTTCTACTCCTGCTACGCCGCCTTCTTCGGCTTCTCTTACAGCGTTGTAGTTATCATCGTCAAATATATTGCCGCTGATAGATCCTGCACCGCCTATTACAAGACCGCCGTTGTGCGAAGTATCCGGTTCACTCTGTCCGCCGTCGTACCACTTGTCGTTGTATTTGATTGAGTATTCACTTGTGTTGTTACCTGTTTGCTGTGCTATAACTATGTACTCGTCGTTCATGGTAAGCGCACCGTTGGACCTGATAAGATCACTGTCGGTATTGCTTACCGCATCGCCGTTTACATGATACTTGGTGGCAATGTAGCCCGGATAGAGCTGTTTAATCTTTTCTCTGTCCGCAGTTACCTTGTAACCGTACAGATAATACTGCTGAGGACCTTCGTTGCTGAATGCATCGAGTGCGCCGAAGTAGTATACGCCGTCCATGCCGCCTGATGTATGAGTCAGATTTGTCTTTCTGGCAAATGATGAGTCAAGCGTCCATGCGCCGTTCTTGTATACGTATCTGTCAAGGTATACAGGTATATCGTTCATGCCCTTTTCGGTATCCGTGTTGTTATAAATACCGTCATAGCTTACATCGTTCCAGATATAGCCTGAAATATAATTTCTGTTTATTCTTGCGAAGCCGCCGTTGTATTCAACATTTGCTACGCTCTTAACGCTGTTATACTTCACGCCGTCATACTCTATGGTGTATGTGCCGTTTGAGGTTGTTGTTACCTTTTGTGCCGTGATTATGTAATTGTTATCGTCGTCATACATCCAGAAGCCGGTGCCTGTAGGCTTGAGGCTGCTGTTCTTGAACGTATCGCTCGTCATACGGTACTTGGTTACACCGTACTTATTGTCATCATCGTCAGCGGTCGGATCTTCAACCTCTATCTTGTAGCCCGTAATGTACAGAACCTCGTCTATCCATAATGCGCCGTCAAGATTCTCGAAGCTATAGTTGCCGTTTGCATCGGTGTATGTAACACGTGTTGCATTTTCGGGCAGGTTCCTCCATGAGAAGCCGTTGTAGTAATAGCCGTGGAGCGTTACCTTAATGCCATCCATAGGAACATCCTTGCCCTCATCACCGAGTAATCCGTCATATACTATATCATCCCAGATAGTACCGTTGATTACGGTGCTGTTGTCGTATGTTCTCAAGCCGCCGTCATAGTGTTCCATATCCTTCTTGAGTACGAAATCAAATGTGACGTTTGCGGTAGTGCCGTCCTGCTGTTTAACAGGTACAATCGTGGTATACGGAGTATTCGCCGAGCCTGCTATCTGCTCTCTGGCAACTGTAATGTATTCCTCATAAGGAATGATTGACCAATCATTGAAGCCTGCCGCATACAGGTCGCTGTCATGGGATGCTTCCGTACCTGCGTGATACAATGTTGCAGCATATGTATCGGACGGTACATTCTTGATTGTCACTCTGTATCCCGCAAGGAAGTTTGTCGGCTGTGTGCCGCTTACTATAACCGGTACATAAGTATCAAGGTTGGTAAACTCATAGTAGCCGTCCATCTGCGTGCTGGTTCCGTCAAAGTCAACTATTGTAGCTCTTGAGGTTGTCTTTGTTACAGGAGTGAAGCTGTCAGACTTCGTCCATGTATTTGTAAGATTGTTGTAATAATACTGTGTAAGCTCTACCGTTATGTTTTCGGTTACGCCGCTTTCACCCTTTTGACGTATGCCGTCATAGTCGTATTCCTGATGATAGGTTGTACCGGATGCATCGGTTATCTGACCGTTATCATACCAAACAAGACCTGAGAGAGAGCCCTTCTCAAACTTCTTGTAGCCGCCGTCATAGCCGCTTATCGGGTCTACCGCCTTAACTACGGCGTAAACTCTGTTTGCGGGGTCTTTGGCAAGATACTTGTTACCTATCTTATCGCTTGTATATGTAGAGGTAACATCGGGTGCGAATACAACGTATTCGTTCTCTTCCATAAATTCAAGTCCGTTAGCACTGATATAGATATCGCTGTCTGTTGTGCAATCGTCACCGTAGTGGGTTACACTGTCGCCTATATTATATCTTGTAACGGCGTAATCTCTCATGCTTGCAGCATACTTGGTCGTGTCAACTCTCAGCTTATAACCGTAGAGCATCGTATTATCGCTTCTAACGGTATATGTATCTATGTTTTCAAACTTATACGTACCGTTAGTTTTAACTGTGGTTACTGCTGCTTCGGTATCGAATACCCAATCGCCGCCTTCGCTGATGTAGCGTTCAAGAACAACAACTATATTGTTTGATACGCCGTTGAGCATTTCTTCACCGCTATCTCTTATACCGTTGTAATTTGCGTCTATCCATACAAGTCCGCTTATCTCGCCCTTTGTATACTTGGAAAGTCCCGCGTCATAACCTGTGTAGCTTGTAGACTTGATTACATCGTAATAAGCCGTCTTGTTTGCACCGCCCTCTTCATAGTTGTACGGTATCTTATATACGTTAGCGGAATTGCCGCCCGTATAGTATGTGGAAAGCTCTGTATCGGTAAGCTTCTTGGCAGCTATAAGATACTCGTCATCCTTTGTAAGATAGCCCGTATGATAATCGAGGTCGCTGTCTATATTGTCGTTTTCATGGTCGTTGACATGCAGCTTTGTTACCGCATAGTCAGCCGGCAATGTTGTTACGTCAACCTTTACCTTGTAGCCGTAGAGGTATGTTTTGCCTCCCTGTACAAGATGTGTTTCAATATACGGAATACCATCCGTACCCTGGTTAAAGATATATGTTCCGTTGATTACGTCTGCAACCTTATCGAAGCTTGTATCCTTAATCCACTGTCCGTCACCGTTGCGGTCATAGATATATCTTTCAAGATGCACCTTTATGCCGTTTGCGGTGTATGCTTTGTCGCCGTCTTCCGTGTTATAGGTACCGTCATAATTTTCGTCTACCCATACATTACCCGAAATAGTCGGGAACTGATATTCAACAAGACCTGCATCGAAGCTGTCCTCTACGGAGCTTACCGCTCTTACAAGGTCAACCGTATACTGACCGCTTGTTTCCTTGGGCAGATTATGCGTTATCTTTGCATCGCTTTCGGCTGATACGTAGTGAGTCTGTCCTGAAGCTACGCTTATAGTCTTGATTGCGCTCGGATTGAAGTTGCCGTCGCTGTTACCCTGTGCCTTCTTCGCAAGTACGATGTACTCGTTTTCGGCTGTGAGCAGCCATGAGTTTGCGATAAGGTCGCTGTCCATCTTGGTTGCGTCACATCTGTAAAGGGTTGCGGCATATCTTGAATCCCAATGCGTTACTGCAAGCTTGTAGCCTGTTGGATATACGTTTACGTTCTTACCGCTTGTTTCAACATAATAAGCCGGCAGGTTTGTAAACTT
>CADBRB010000002.1 GCA_902796955.1 uncultured Ruminococcus sp. | reverse complement strand
GCCCTTTGGTGCTTTTAATAGATACGGTTTTGTTTGTAATAGGATTGACCGATTCTGCACACGAATTGGCGAGCAAGCCAACGATAACGGTACTGCTTACGGTTGTTTTCATTAATATAATTTGGCAGATATATTCATGCTACTCGGAGCTGTTTAGATATTTTAAAACCGATTTTCATAACGAAAGCTCTGATTCATCTGCTGATTATAGTAAATATGCCGACGATAAGTCTAAAATGTTAAAAATCGGAGATAATGCTGTATCGTACTGTGATGAGCTTAACGATGAGCTTATCTACAGCAATCCTGATTTTAGGATTGATGAAAAGGCAACAGAAAAGGTAAATTCTTATATACGTTCTAATTTTGACAGTCTTTTGCCGTTTCTCTCCAAGCATTATACGGATTCACAGACTAACAAAAAGATGTTCAGAAATGATAAAAAGCTTTGTCTTTCCGGAAAGCTATCTTTGAAAAAGCCTGTAAAAATTGCAAAGGGCTGTTATTACAACACTTACCTTACAAACAAGATATTCTCAAAAATGTTGATTTGTGACGATTCGCCGAACGTTTACCCTGTTTTAAGCTGTTCAAATACGCACCTGAAGCTTCCTTATGAATATTTCAGCAATGAGATTGGTATTTCCACCTTGGCAATTACCAATGACGGAAGCGTATTCTTCCAGGTTCAGGGAACTCATGCGGATTCCTCGGCGGGATTAATTGTTCCTTCCGGTTCCGGCTCGGCGGATTGGGCTGATTATAGAAATAATAGATTTACAAAATTTAAAGATGTCATAGACTTTTCAACCATTCGTGAGCTTAGAGAAGAAGCCGGACTGACGAATAAAGCCATTTCGATTGACAATAGAGTAATCGGTTTTTTCAGGTGGCTTAATTACGGCGGAAAGCCTGAGTTCATATCCATATCAAGAATAGATTGCAATATTACCGATATAACACCGCAAAGGCAGGAGCAGCGCGGAACTTTGCGTGATGAATTTGTTTTCGATATAATCAATGATGACGGTACTTTAAATGAAGACGAGCTGAACAGATGCTTTGCATATATGGATTCTCCAAATTGCTCTGTTCCGCTTTATATGAATATTTTGTTTTTAAAGAATTACTACGAAAACCGTAAAAGCGATTTTATGGCTTTTCTTTTAAAAGATTAACAGAATAAGAAAAGAAAGGAATGAGTTTCTTGAGAAAGGAATATTCAGACAGTTGCTCGGAAATTATCAGGCAATTTCTGTTGTATTTGCAGACGATAACGGGTAAATCGCCAAAAACTGTTGATGAATATTTTATGGATCTTCGTACTTTTTTCAGATTTATTAAAAAAAGTAAGGGACTTGTGCCAGACAATATAGCTTTTGAGGATATTAAAATAGATGATGTTGATATAGATTTAATAAGAAAGATTACGCTGTTGGATGCATATGAGTTTTTGAATTACACTCTTAACGAGCGTGATAATAATTCAAATACGAGAGCGAGAAAATGCTCTTGCTTAAGAACTTTTTTCAATTATCTGCATAAAAAGACCGGTTTGCTTCAGAATAACCCTATGGCGGATTTGGAGATGCCAAAAGTGAAGAAATCACTGCCCAAATATCTTTCACTTGAGCAGAGTATGGAGCTTTTACGCTCTGTTGACGGCAAATATAAGGAGCGAGATTATTGTATTTTAACGCTCTTTTTAAACTGCGGTATGCGTCTTTCGGAGCTTGTTTCATTAAATCTTTCGGACATAAGGCGAGATGAAAAATCTGTTACAATAACCGGTAAGGGCAATAAACAGCGAATAGTATATTTAAATCAGGCGTGTATGGATGCAATAGATGCATATTTGAATGTAAGACCGATTGCCGGTGTGACGGACAAAAACGCACTGTTTATCAGCCGGCTTAACAAGAGAATAAGCCCCAAGACAGTGCAGGCGCTGGTCTATAAATATCTTGACTCGATAGGCTTGAACCAGAGCGGATATTCGGTGCATAAGCTGAGGCACACTGCGGCAACGCTTATGTACCAGTACGGTGAGGTTGATATACGCATACTGAAGGATATACTCGGTCATTCTAATTTAGGTACGACGGAGATATACACACATCTTTCATCAAAACAAATGGAGGAAGCGGTAAACAAAAATCCTCTTTCAAAAATGAAGCCGCAAAAGGACAATAAAAGTACGGATTAAAAATAAAATGCAACAGATATTATATATCTGTTGCATTTTTAAATATAGATTTTCCGAAAAACAGAAAGCTGATTGTTGTAAAGCTAATATGCTTTTCGGCAACCAAATCCCTCATAAACAGTGGCTTTTTCAGTATTGCTTATTGATTTGCCATTCTTTTATATCTTTGATTTCATTATACATTGCCACATAGCTTTCATGCCTGCTTTTTTGGATTTTATTTTCTTTAACAGCCTGCAAAACCGCACAGCCCTTTTCACAGGTATGTGAGCATGACGTGAATTTACATTTTCCCAAATAGTCGGAAAACTCAGAGAAGCAGTATTGAATTTTGTCCTTTTCTATCATCTCATAGTGTTCTATGTCTACAGTGGAAAATCCCGGAGTATCGAGTATATATCCTCCGCCAAGCTTGAACAGCTCTACTTGTCTTGTAGTGTGCTTACCTCGGCCTAACTTTTTACTGATATCACCCGTTTTTAGATTAAGTTCGGGAAAAAGCCTGTTTAAAAGCGTACTCTTCCCTACTCCGGAATTTCCGATAAGGGCTGTTATTTTATCAGGAAATAGCGATTTGATATGCTCTATGCTATTTTCGTCATCTATAGATGTGCAAATGACGTCTATATTTGATTTTTTGTAGACATTATATATTTCATCGGGATTCTGAAGGTCGGTTTTTGTTATTACGAGTATAGGCTTGATATTTTTGTTTACTGCTGCGGCAATCATTTTGTCAATAATCAGTGTATTGAGGTAAGGCTCACAGATAGAAGCTACGATTATCAGATTATCCAAGTTGGACATTTGAGGCCGTACCATATTGTTTTTACGAGGCAAAATGCCGCTGAGCGAAGCATAACCGTTATCTTGAAGGGTGATTTCAACATTATCGCCTACGCATGGTGTAATACCGTTTTTTCTGAATACACCGCGCGCTTTACATTCAAAAATTTTATCTCCGCAATCAACATAGTAAAATCCGCCGACTGCTTTTGTCAATATTCCGGTTATTTTAGTCATATAATCAAACCTCATTAAATTAAATCTGGCTATTATTTAAAGAAATATTCTGCGATGCCATAACGACACCGCAGAATTATTATTCTATATATACAAAATTATTGTAAATGCTGATTACGGTTCCTCAGACTCTTCACTGCTATCCGGCTCAGGTTCCTCACTGCTGACAGGCTCAGGCTCGCTGCTGATAGGTTCAGGTTCACTGCTGATGGGCTCAGGCTCGCTGCTGACAGGCTCAGGCTCACTGCTGATGGGCTCAGGTTCGCTGCTGACATATTCTCTTTGAACTGTCTGTGTAACCTTCTTTGCATCAAAATCTACCTTATACTCAGCATAAATATCACCGTCCAAGCGAACGACTACAGTCATTGAAGAGGTATCCTCATCAGGCTTAACAACAGTAATTTTATATCCCGTTTTATAGTCATTCGGTATGATGTTTTTATCTACGGTTACCTCTCCGTCTTCGCTTATGGTAAGCTTTACGGAAGAAGTCACATCGGTTGGCAGGTCAACATATACGTCAAGCTTAATATCCTCAGGTTTACCGTCACTCAATACGATATTTACGGCAGTACCCTCTTCAACCGGTGAGTTGTAAAGCGGCGATTGATTTATGATTGTTCCCTTAGGTTGAGAGCTTTCCTCGGATGTTTGCTTACCGATTTTAAGATTTCTCTTTTCAAGCTCTTCTGTTGCTTCATACGGTGTAAGCCCGTAAAGATTAGGAACGGTTGTCATCTTTTCGGCAGGTCCAGAGCTGACATAAAGCTGAACAACAGTACCGATTGCAACGTTTTGACCCGGCTTCGGGAATGTATCCTTTACATAACCCATAAGTGTTTCTTCATCAACGATTTCTATTATTTCAACTTCGAGATTTGCCGCCTTGATTCGTGCTTCGGCGTCGCTCTTTTCTCGTGACAGAACGTCAGGTACAGGTACAAGCGTTGCTCTTGAATTTACGATGAGCTTTATTTTTGACTCAGCCTTTACTTTCTTTGAATTTGCAGGCGGGTCTTGGTCAAGTACAGTACCCTCAGGCAATGTAGCGTCATACGAGTTTTCTATTTCATATTTAAACTTATAGTTTTCGTTGGCATAGATTTCTTCAAGCTTTTGACCTACAAAATTAGGAATATCCACATCCTCTACAGCACTGTCTTCACACGCCTTGAAGATGGCGAGAATACCGAATATCAAGCCTATAAGCACAACAGCCACAATTATACCTATGATGATGCCTACCTTTGACTTTTTTGAAGACGGCTTTTCGTCATTCTCATATTCGTACTCATCATCCGGATAGCTTTCATGCGTATTCCTGACATGATTTATTGCGTCGACATATTTTGTGGGAGTTTCATCAACAAAATATGTGTATTGAAATTTTATCGACGGATTCTGCCTGAACAATTCAATATCCTCAAGCATTTCGCCGGCAGAAAGATAACGTTTGGATGCATCTTTTTGCATGGCCTTGAGTGTGATTTCCTCCAATCCGTCCGGTATGGACGGATTTATGCTTTTTGGTGGCGTAGGCTCGGATTGGAGCTGCATAATTGCAACCGAAACTGCATTGTCGGCATCAAACGGAAGTCTGCCTGTGAGCATTTCATACAGCATTACACCTACAGAGTAGATATCGGTTTTACCGTCGGTTACATCTCCCCTTGCCTGCTCCGGCGCAATGTAATGTACAGAGCCTATAGCTTTATCGGTAATAGTTCTGGTTTCAGTATTGGAAAATCTGGCTATACCAAAATCTGTTACCTTTATTGTTCCGTCCTGAAGAAGCATAATGTTCTGGGGCTTGATATCCCTGTGAATAATACCCTTATTATGCGCATGCTCCAGTGCTTTAAGTATTTGAGTTGTAAAATGCACGGCTTCCTTCCAGTTTATTTCACTCTGGCTGGCGATATACTCTTTTAAGGTGATTCCGTCTATATACTCCATTACGATGTACTGAATCATGTCGCCAAAGCTTACATCGTAAACCTTTACGATATTCGGGTGTGACAGCACAGCTATCGCCTTTGATTCATTTTTAAATCTTCTTAAAAACTCATCACTTGTCGAATATTCGTCCTTTAGAATTTTAATAGCTACAACTCGGTCGTCAATCGTATCATAAGCACGATAAACCATAGCCATTCCGCCTACGCCTATCATCTCATGTATTTCATAACGACCATCAAGTTTTTTACCGGTATACTTATCCATTTGCTGCACTCCTATCCGAATTATTATCGTTATCAGCACAAATCACGGCTACTGTTATATTGTCGCTGCCGCCCTTTTTATTTGCGGCTTTAACAAGCTTGTTTACAAGTTCGTTTTTTTCGCAACCGTTTATTATATTGTTCAGCTCATCTGTATTAAAATAATTTGACAAGCCGTCAGTACAAAGTAAAATCATTTCGTTCTTTAAGAACGGTACTACGATGTAGTCTTCTTTTACATCGCTTTCAACGCCGAGAGCACGTGTAATATAGTTCCTGTTTGGGTGCTTACGGGCTTGATCCTCGGTAATTTCGCCGCGATTGACCATTTCCTGCACAAAAGAATGATCTAAAGTCAAGCGTTTTATATCTCCGGGACTGATTAAGTATGCACGGCTGTCACCGACATGGGCCACATGTGCAACAGAGTTTTTTATAACCGCTATAACTGCGGTTGTACCCATGCCTGCAAGCTCCGGCTTTGCCTTGGATGCCTCAAAAACGTGTTTATTGGCTTTTTCCAGTGCTTCTGAAATTATATAATGTATCTGCTCATCGTTTGCATTTTCAATTTTTTCTTTAAAATACTCAGCAATAAAGTCAACAGTCATTCTACTTGCTATATTTCCGCCCTTTGCACCGCCCATACCATCGCATACAATGACCCAGGCGCAGGTATCGGTCAATTTTTTAAAGCTAAATGAATCCTGATTGTTATCTCTTACCAAGCCAACATCAGTCTTGCAGAATATTTCCAATATTCATGCCTCCTTGGATTTATACTCTTACGTTAGAAATTTCAAAAACTCTCGCAACGGAAGCAGTACATTTTTAATTACTGTATTTACCTCTCAGCTGACCGCAGGCTGCGTCAATATCTGCACCCAGAGTGCGTCTTACAGTGGCGGTAATACCCTTTTTTTGAAGAATATTACAAAAGCTTACAAGTCTGTCCTTTTTGCTTTTTCTGTAATTTGTTTCGGTAACGCTGTTTACGGGAATAAGATTTACGTGACACAGCATTCCTTTCAGCTTTGAGGCAAGCTCAGCGGCACATTCGTCGCTATCATTAACACCGTCTATCATGGCGTACTCAAATGAAATACGTCTGCCGGTAGTCTTTGTATAATAGCGGCACGCTTTTAATAGCGTGTCTATCGGGTATTTTTTATTTACGGGCATCGTTTTACTTCGTATCGCATCATTTGGGGCGTGTAACGATATTGACAGAGTGAGCTGTAGATTTTCCTTGCTCAGCTCATATATTTTATCCACAAGGCCGCAGGTTGAAAGCGATATATGCCTCATGCCTATGTTTAATCCGCAATCCGCAGATACAAGATGTAAAAATCTAAGTACATTATCGTAATTATCCAAAGGCTCACCCATACCCATGAGAACTATATTGGATATACGTATCTTTAAATCGCTCTGTGCGGCTTCTATTTGCGCCAGCATTTCAGATGCGGAAAGATTACGAATAAACCCGCCCTTTCCTGTAGCGCAAAAGGAACAGCCCATTTTACAACCGACCTGAGTAGAAATGCAAATCGAATATCCGTGATGATATTTCATAACTACCGATTCGATAAGCTCACCGTCCGTAAGGGAAAAAAGGTACTTTACGGTACTATCATAATCTGAAATTTGTTTTTTTTCAAGAATTGCTACAGAGATGTAATAAATTTTTTTTAATTCTTCTCTTATCGCCTTTGGTAAATTGCTCATTTCATCAAAGCTTTTTATGCCTTTATTGAGCCATTCAAAGACCTGTTTTGCTCTGTATTCAGGGAATCCAAGGGCAGTTATTTCCGCCTTTAATTCGCTATAATACATTGATTTTATGTCCTTCAAATTATTACACCTGTTTCTTAAATAAGCTGATGAAAAAGCCGTCTGAGCCGTCATGCCCCGGTATTGCGGTAAAGCAGTTCGGCGGCTCGTCTATACTTCGGTTTATATAGTCGGGCAACTCTATCGCCAACGGTGAAAAATCATGGCTGTTTTCAAGAAATTTTTGCACCACTTCTACGTTCTCTTTTGGGTTAAGAGTACATGTGGAATATATTAAAATTCCGTAACTTTTTACAAGCCTTGAGCTGTTGCTAAGTATTTTAAGCTGTAAATCCGGCAAAGAGTCAATCCCCAGATCTATTTTATATCTTATTTCCGGCTTGCGTCTTAGCACTCCTAAGCCCGAACACGGGGCATCACACAACACATAGTCTGCTTTAACAGTGTCATCATTTGCGCTTAAAGCATCTCTTACACTCGGTTGTATACAGGTAAGTCCTAAACGCTCTTTACCCTTACGTATAAGGTTTACTCTGCTTTCATGCAAATCAAACGAATAGACTGTACCTTTGTTATTCATAAGCTCTGCGATGGTAAAGCTCTTTCCGCCAGGTGCGGCACATACGTCTGCAACTGTACTGCCTTCCCTTACCTGCGTAAGCTCACAGCAGAGCTGAGAAGCAATGTCTTGTACATGAAAATAACCGTCATTCAAAAGCTCAAGCTTGCCTAAATCACCCGGATTTTTCAAAATAATGCAGTTATTATGATGAACCTTTGCTTTTATGCCGTTTTGAGATAAAAGCTCAGTGAGCTGTTCATCGTTGCATTTTAAACAGTTTGTCCTTATTGTAAGCGGAGGTCTGCCTCCCAAAGCTTCAAGTATACAAACTGTAATTTCCGTGCCGTAAGCATCAATCCAGAGTCTTACGATGTTTTCAGGACAAGAGTACTTAACGGAAATATACTTGATGTAATTTTTTTCGTCAGGTAAATCATATTTACAACCGTTGCGAACTATGCTTCTGAGCAGCCCGTTGATGAAACCGACGGCACCGAAAAGCTTATACTTTTTTGCAAGCTTTACGCTCTCGTTCACAGCGGCGCTTTTAGGAATTTTGTCCATAAAAGCAAGCTGATAAATTCCCATCCTAATCAGATTTAGAGCATTGGAGTCTATTTTTTTCAGTTCAATTTTGGAGTATTGATTTATTATATAATCGAGTGTCAATCTTTTTTCAAGCACGCCGTAAAACAATGCAGAGATAAAGCGCCTGTCGTTTAAGGTAAGCTCTGAATTTTTCAGAACAGAATCTAAAACAATGTTGGAATATGAGCCGTTATCAACTTTATTAAGCGCACCGTAAACAAGATTTCTCGTATTTTGCATTTTAACGTCGTCCTCCACGTCTGCCGTTTGCTATCAGTATCAATCTGAGAAGGTTCATAAGCGCAGAAAACATTGAAGCCACATATGTTAAAGCAGCCGCAGTCAGAACCTTTTTGGCACCTGTATATTCAGAGCTTTCAAGCAATCCCGTCCGGCTGATATATGACAGCGCACGCCTGCTTGCATTGAACTCAATCGGCAGGGTTACAACTGTCATAAAAACACAAACAGCATAGAGAAGAATACCTGTATTTACCAAGAAGTCATATTTAACAGGAAGCAAAAATCCGATGATAATCATAGGCATTGCCAATTTTGAACCCAACTTAGCTACAGGCATCAGCGCTCTTTTCAGACCGACCGGGGAATAATCCGTTGCGTACTGCACTGCATGACCGGCCTCATGGCAGGCTACACACACCGACGCAATCGAAGCACCTGCAAAAACGCTGTCGGATAGTCTTATAACTTTAGATGTAGGGTCATAATGATCTGTAAAGCTGCCTCCGGTATGCTCGATACTTACATCGCTGATACCAAAATCATGGAGCATCCTCATAGCGGCTTGCTGACCGGTAAGCCCTCTTGAGTTAAATATCTTGGAGTACGAGCTCAATCTGCTCTTGACCAAAACTTGTGCGGCAAGAGCAAAAATGAGTGCGGGTATGACAAGCACAATATAATAAATGTCAATATGATAATAATAAGGCATAAGTTCTACCTGTCGAAAAGCACCATTAATACTGCTTTTCTGCCTTTCTGTAAAGTATAGTTACTTTCCTAAATGTGTTATTTCGGTACGATTACCTCTGATAAAATCTGAAGCCGACATACGCTTCTTGCCCTCAGGCTGAAGCTCGATTATTTCCACTGCACCGTTACCGCACGCAACTGTAAATGGTGTAAGACTTAATACGTCACCGGGATTTCCTTTGCCGGCAGTTATTTGTGTTTTCAGAATTTTAATCCTTTTGCCGCCTGCTTCGCTGTATGCTGACGGCCACGGATATAAGCCTCTGACCTTATTATGGATATTTTTCGCAGTGTCATTCCAATCTATTTCAGATAATGTACGATCAAGCATAGGTGCATAGCACGATAAACTGTCATCCTGCTTTTTAGGTGTGAGCGTTCCGTTTTCAAGTTCTTTCAGCGTCTTTACTATCAGTTCTGCTCCTATAGATGAAAGCTCGTCGTGCAGCTGCTCGGCATTTTCATTTTCCGATATGGTAATTTCCTCGGATAAAAGCATATCCCCGGTGTCTAAGCCCACATCCATGCACATTGTTGTTACTCCGGTAACACTTTCCCCGTTTATTATTGACCACTGTATGGGAGCAGCACCTCTGTATTTAGGCAAAAGTGAAGCGTGTACATTTATACAGCCGTACTTTGGCAATTCGAGTATATCCTTTGGAAGTATTTTGCCGTAAGCCACCACAACTATTACATCGGGTGAAACAGCACGCAGATGCTCTATAACCTCGGCGTTGTTTTTTAATTTTTCCGGCTGAAATACAGGTATTTCGTGCTGTAAAGCAAACACCTTTACAGGCGGAGGGGTCAGAGTATAACCTCTTCCCTTTGGCTTATCCGGTTGTGTATACACTGCACAAAGCTCATGACCTGCATCATGCAATGCTTTTATGCACGGCACTGCAAAATCAGGTGTTCCCATAAAAACTATTCTCATAATACAAGAATATCCTTTCTTACTCTTTATAAAAAAGTG
>CADBRB010000001.1 GCA_902796955.1 uncultured Ruminococcus sp. | reverse complement strand
TGTTTAAATATAGTTGTTTTTCCAGCGTCAAAAATTGTTGAAAAATTGTGTGCAGAACTATACTATATTATAATACCAAAAAAAAAACAAATTTACCAGTTGATTTTTTACTAAATATTATTTCAATACTTTATGAAAAATGACCAAACTTTATTAACATAACGTCAAATATAAATAATTTTAAAATTAAATCAGGATAATTGCACAAATCCCAATGTTTTACAAAAGCTCATGTATAACGCATTTTCAAAAATGCGAATGCATAAAAAAACCGTGACTTCGCCTTATTCAAAATCTTTAAGAAAAACTTTATCGGCTTCGCTCCTTGAGAGCATTTTACATTCACCCGGTGCGAGGTTTTCGTCAAGTGCCAGCGCACCGATTTTCACACGCTTCAAATATGTTACGGTACAGCCAACTGCGGCAAACATTTTTTTAACCTGATGAAATTTACCTTCGCATATTATTACCTCACAGATTTGCGCAGTACCGTTATCTAATATGTTTAACTCGGCAGGCATACATTCAAATCCATCGCCGAATATGATTCCTTCGGCAAACATCTGCTTTTCGTTTTCGCCTACCGTGCCGTCTATCACAGCGTGATAAATTTTTTCGACGTGCTTTTTGGGGGATAACATTCTGTGTGCAAAATCTCCGTCATCGGTTATTATCAGCAGTCCCTTGGTATCCTTGTCAAGCCTGCCCGCCGGAAAAAGATTCTTTCTTTTCATATTGTCCGGCAGTATATCTATAACTGTACGGGCTTTTTTATCATTGCTTGCCGAAAGCACACCTGCCGGCTTATTCATCATTATATAGATATGCTCGCAGTAGTTCACGGTTTTACCGTTGATTTCCACAGTATCCTTTTCGGGGTCGAGCTTGGCGTCCTTTTTGCGGCAAACAGTGCCGTTTACGCTTACTGCGCCTTCGGCAATCAGCTTATGTGCGCCGCTTCTGCTCAGCTTACCCTGAGAGGATAGCATTTTATCAAGTCTTTGAATCATTTTTTGCACGTCCTTATTTTTGACTTTTCATGATGTACGGTTGAGTCCCTGCATAAATCCCTTGAAAGATGAGTCGGCTATATCGCCGGCTATTACCTTGTCGCCGTACACTATTACGGTTGCGTTTATGTTTTCGCTTTTGTCCGGGTAGTTCAAAACGGAGTATGTATACTTTTTACAGGTTTCGCCCATAAACTTGGAGAGGTCAAAGCCCTGAGAAAGCTGAAGCGTATTGTAGCTTGCATATACATCGTTAAATACGCTCGGTATTCGTATGGTGCTTATTTCCGTAGGATTGTCGCTTACCTGCCAGCCGTACTGCTCCAAAAATGATTTTACGTCGGAGTCTGAGCTTATTTTGATATTTACCGGTATATTGCCGCTTTCGAGCGTATACGGGTCTGATTTATTGATAAATGTATAGCACAGCACAACACCGATTATCAACACAGTACATAAAGCTATCTTTTTCAGCTTTTTGCCGTTTATTGAGTATATAAACATTATTTGCTCTTTCCCTTCAATTATAAACTATATCACAATTTATGCAAGTTGGCAATGCATTATTACTTTATTAAGATATGTTGCCTTTCAATGAGAACTGTGTTTTCCTTATGGAAAAAACGCTGACATAAATCTGCTTTTTATCACATATTTTTTCAGCATTGTGTAAAATATTTTAAAAAGTATAAAAATTGCTTTTATTTTTGTAAACTTCTGTTATAATATATAATTGGTAAGTGTCGGCTGTAATGCTCGGTCAAGCAGAATCACCGTTCCGTGCAGAAAAGTACGACTGCTTATTGTTAATAACTACCCGCTACCGTTTTATACTATCACCTAAGCTGTTCTGTTTGGAGATAGTATTGTAATTGAGAGGAGAAAAAATATGCGTCTGACAAAGAAAATAACCTCATTTTTACTTTCTGTAATGATACTTGCGTCATGTGCGGCCATGCATCCTAAAACAGCTGTTATGCCCACATCACCCGCATACGTACAAAGCGAAATGACAAGTGTCGATTCAGCTCGCAATGCATTTTCGGCTATACAGAAAGGCACAGAGCGCACTGAAGATTTAAGTGCTTTAAACGCTCTGGAAAATACCGCAATTAAGGAACACATAAGCACACAAAGTAAAACAACGACATCTACAAGAACATCATCGACATACACAGGCAGCTACTATAATACGCTGGGTAATTTAGAGGGGCTTTTGACAAGAACCGACAGAAACGGAATAGTTGCGGATCTGCGTAGCCTTATGAACAGCACGGATAAGAAGCACCCGAACTACTACGGCACAGGAAGCAATACGCTGTATTATTGGTTCAGCTATTCAGACAGAGCCGAAAATGATACACACAGCGGACTCAGACTTTTCTATACATCTCAATACACCACCACATATAACTGGAACCGTGAACACGTATGGCCGCAATCGCTTTCGGGCGGACTTTTCGGTACAACGGGAGCGGGATGTGATTTGCACCATATCAGGCCTACATACAGTGTTGACAATTCAACAAGAAGCAACAATCCATACGGCGATGTGGTAACCATCAGCAAAACTGTTTATTCGCAGGGAGATACTGCCGGCGAAAGAATAGCGTATATAGGCAAAACAAAGGATGGAAGCACGGCGTTTGAACCGAGAGATGATTACAAGGGCGATATTGCAAGAATTATAGCGTATCTTGCCATGCACTACGACTCTTTGTACAACATAGTAACCAATGTGGTTGTAGGCGGCTATGATACAATCGTTGCATGGAACAATCTTGACCCGGTTGATGACGTTGAACTAAACAGAAACAACGTTGCATTCCGTGCGCAGGGTAACAGGAATCCGTTTATTGACGAGCCTGACCTTATAAATGTTATATGGGGCAGCGGAGCTACTCAGACGGACAGATGGAGCGTAGTACAGAATCTTACCAATTTTACATCTTCAAACTCTGCGGCGTCGGTAGCCAAGGACGCTTCGTTCCATACGGTACTCTCAGTTAAGGACGGCTGTACGTTTACAAGCTTAAAGATAACAATGGGCGGCCAGGACATAACCGATACATACTATAACTATGCAACGGGAGTTTTATATATATCAAAGGTTACGGGCAATATAGTTATAAATGCGATTGCTCAGGGCAGCGGAACGGATATACCGGATGACCCGTTACAGGAAGGCAAGCAAAGGTTTGTAAAAATTGCGGATATGACCGATCTGGCGGTTGGAGATATGATAATCGTTACACTGTGCGATTCCATGATTGCCGCTAAATCATCGGTCACAAACAGTTCTTTGGACAGCACATCGGTAACGGCAAACGATACATATCTGGATACGAGCAATCAGGAGATAATCTGGACGGTAGAAGAGCCTGCGTCCAATACGCAAAACTATTTTAAACTTAAAAGCGTAAAGAACGGAATGTATCTTGACGGCGGTTCGTCAACTGCGGTTTCACTATCCTCAAACGGCGACGATTTGTATCTTGCAAGTGACGGAAGCGGCGGATATTCTCTGAGAAATGCCGATTGCAGCAGCAGGTTTTTGGGTACTACCGCATCAAGTACCGACAAACCGCTTAAATGGTATGCCGCAAGCAACCTTTCGTCCACGTCTTATGAGCATGACACGGTTATATACAGATATGTGCCTGTAGAAAATCAGGGTGATTTTGTTTATACCGAGAATGACGGCGGCATAACGCTTACAGCCGTCAATCTTTCTGACAGCTCGATAACAGTGCCTTCCGTAATAGACGGAAAAACGGTTATAAAAATCGGCGACCGGGCATTCGCTTCATCTTCGGCAACAGCAATAACAATACCGAATACGGTTATCGAAATGGGAGCATCGGTATTTGAAAACTGTTCAAATCTGCAACAGGTAACCTTAAGTGCAAATCTATCCTTTGCAGATGTAAATCTTTTCAAAAACTGTGTTAGCTTAACAAGCGTATCTCTACCGGGCAAGCTTACGGTATTGAGCGATGGAATGTTCCTCGGATGCAGTTCGCTTACATCCCTATCTTTGCCTGACAGCCTTGAGGAGATAGGCAGTCATGTGTTCGGCGGCTGTACATCTCTTACGGATATCTTGATTCCCGAAGACGTGTCGGAGCTCGGTATAGGCATTTTCAGCGGATGCGCAAATCTTGAAAACGTAATACTGCCGGAGTACATTACATATATACCGGACGGTATGTTTGAGGGCTGTACGTCACTTTCTCAGATAGACATACCGTCAGACGTAAAGACTATAGGAAATTCTGCGTTTAAAAACTGTATATCCTTGACGGACATTGAACTGCCGGGGGCTTCATCGGGCGTAGCTTCAAATCCGCAGTCCGGCGAAGAAATACAGGTTAAAAAGGCAAATACCGGCTTAACCTCGCTGGCTGAAAGCTCGTTTGAGGGTTGTACTTCATTAAGAAGAATAAGCATACCGTCAAGCGTTACTGCAATAGGCGCAAAGGCATTTTACGGCTGTGAGGAATTAAGCCGTGCCGCAGTTTATAACGAAAACGCAAGCATCGCATCCAACGCTTTTGAGGGTGCGGGAGCATTATTTACGATATACGGATATGAAGGCTCAACCGCCGAAGATGTAAACGCATATGCGTTTATGGATTTAAACGACAGGTCATACAGAAGCCTGCGTAAAACCATTGAAAGCGCAAAAAAGATTCTTACACTCAGAGGCGCACATTATACGGAGGAAACCGCCTCCGCTCTCTCCGCCGCTATCAGTGAGGGAACTGCAATCCTTGAAAACTCATTTGCCGACAGATATCAAATTGATTGCAAGGACGAGAATATTTCCTTTGCAGTGCAAAATCTTCGCAGGATTGAAACTGAAAATTGATGTGCAACATGAATTGTGAATAAAATGTAAAATTATATAAAAACTGATAAAAACGACTATTTTATTTGCTTTTTTTATAAATTTGTTGTAGAATATAGTAGTCAACTTCAACATATTTTACTGTGTTTGTGCATTTAATCCAATTTACAATGCAGTAATTGTGCAAATTGCTAATATGATTTAAAATACGGCAAACCCGATAGCCGTTAAAGCTATTGGATTTGTCGTATAATGTCGTTGAATAAAGTGTATTCGATATATAACGATCGTTTACTATTAAGAAAGGATGTTTATCTTGAAGCTGAGCAGAAAAATAACATCACTGGCACTTGTCTTTTTAATGGTGGTATCAATGGCGGTTACACTGCCGTCATCATCGGTGTTGAATACATCACCGAGGCTTTCATCGGTGAGCAGTACGGCTACAGTAAAAAGTCAGCCGCAAACATATTCAATAATAAACAGTGCCGTTAAATATTACAGCGGTGATTACTACAATCCGATAGGAGGACTTGACAAGCTTACGTCAAGGACGGACAGCAACGGTCTTATACAGGATTTGCGTGCGCTGATAGGTTACTCCGATATAACTGCAAAAACTACGCTTGGCACAAGTATAAAGGGTACGGATTCAAAGCATCCGAAGTACAGCGGCACAGGCAGTAATACGCTTTCATATTGGTACGATTATTCCGAAAGAACAGAGAACGATACCCATAAGGGCATCAAGATGTTCTATACCGATCAATATACAACCGGCTCGTGGAACAGAGAGCACGTATGGCCTCAATCCCTTTCCGGCGGGCTTTTCGGCAAAACCGGCGGAGGATGTGACCTTCACCATGTCCGTCCAACCTATGATAAGGATAACTCCGCAAGAGGAAACCTGCCTTACGGCGATGTTACCGATACAACAAAGACTGTATATGCGAACGGCTCCGGCACGGAGGTAATAGCTCATATAGGAGCAAGTCAAGGCAAAACAGCCTTTGAGCCAAAGGACAGTTATAAGGGAGATATAGCCAGAATCTATGCATATATGGTAGTTCACTACGAGTCGCTTTACAATCTGCTTCCCAATGCTATGGTAGGCGATTTTAAAACGCTTGTGGCATGGAACAACCTCGACCCGGTAGATGATATAGAGCTTAACAGAAATAATGTTGGCTTTAAAGCTCAGGGCAACAGAAATCCGTTTATAGATTGCCCCGACCTCATCAATATAATTTGGGGAGGAGGCTCCCAGAGCGGTCCTGTTGAGAAGGAAAAGTTTAATATAAGTTATCTGCTTAAAAATGTTACGTCCGGCAATACTGCGGCGCAAATCGAGGACGGACTTTCATACCAAACC